>JANOHH010000439.1:0-5682 GCA_031406395.1 Verrucomicrobiota bacterium
CGAGAGCTACGCCGAGAAATGGCTCTACGTGCAGGAAAACCCTGTCCGCGAAGGTCTTTGCCAACGCATTGAAGACTGGCCCTTCAAAGGCAAAGTCTTTGACTTGATCTGGACTGGCAAACAGCCGCAGGCTGTTTGGTGGGGCGGATGTCCCCGCGAGCCTTCGACTTCACAAACATTTTTCCATTTGCCCCGGCTCGTCAGTAGCCTCGCCCCACCAACGAGGCTCAGGCCGTAGGTGATGTGGTTCGCGCGCTCGAAGGCCTCCTCCGACGTGCGGAACTTCATCAAACTCAACACCGGCCCGAAAATTCCTCCGACGCGGAGTAAATTATGGTTGTTCTGCCAACCGAACAACGAAGATTCGCTCGCGTTCGGAGAGGTGGACTGTTTATTTAGGTGCTAACATTTTATGGGGCGCGACATCCAGATCCCGACCGAGGCACTCATCGGCAATGTGTTGGAAGCATACGAACGGGGGTGGACCGTTGATGCGTTGCGCCGCGCCGAAAAGTTTGCCCCGCTAAAAGACTGGGGTGGCATCAGTCCTTGCGTGATGGCGGCGCGGATTGCGATCAGCGCCGGTGCACCCCGGCTGGCCACGCGTCTTTCAATCCGGGCTTGGCGCACGGATAAAACTCACGCAGCGGCACAACTTCAATATGGGTTTCAGTTGAGCGAGCGGCGTGGCGCATTGCCAGCGTGGCGGGTAATGAAGCGGTGGCTGACAAATCCACGCGCCACGCCGGAGGAGCAAGCGGAGATGCTCGCGTTGCAGGCGCGACTGGCAACTGACTTGCGGGATTTCGCCACGGCGGAACAACTTGTCCAACGCGCGGAAGCGCTTGGCACGGTCCAGCCGTGGGTTCGTTTGCAACGCGCGCACCTGCTCGAACGTCAGGATCGCGTGGAGGAGGCGCTGGAGATTTCGCGTGCGGCTACGGAGCTACATCCATTTCCCTTCTACCGTCCGGCAGTTCAGACCACCGCGCAATTGTTGCAATTGCTCGATCGCGATGCCGAAGCGATTGAGCTTTTGACCAAGGCCGATGGCGTGTTGCAAAGCGGGCCAGTGGCGGCGCAGTTGTATGGCATCTTGAGCGAAAATGGTCGCTGGACCGAAGCCGGCTTGGCATTGTCACGTTACGTTGAACTGTCGCCGCTGCTGGAAGCGCCCTTGAAAAAGTGGGTCGCGGCGCAACGCGCCCGGACGGCGTATCATTTGGGCAAGCGCTCCGATGCCGCAAAGTTGGCGAGCGAACTGGACGATGATTTCCATAAAGGCTTCGCCAAAAACCTGGAGGCTCCGCCTGTAGCGGGTGAGCGCAAGCAACTGGACCTCGCGTTTGTTCGTCAGCATTTCAAGACTTGTGCCCCCGCGACGCTCGCGGCGCTGGGACGTTTTTGGAAGATGCCAGCGGAGCACCTCAAGCTCGCTGAGGCGATGTGTTACGACGGCACGCCGTCGTGGCAGCAACGCGATTGGGCGGAGCAGAACGGCTGGTTTGTCCACGAATTCCGCGTTACGCACGAAAGTGTTTTGGCGCTCATCACCAAGGGAATTCCCTTTGCCATCTCAACCGTTGAGGCGACCTCGGCGCATATGCTGGCGCTGGTCGGCTTTGACCGCGTGCGCGGCACGGTGTTGCTGCGCGACCCCGGCCAGCCGTATCTCGTGGAGTGGTTCGCTGACGATTTTTTCAAACGCTACCGTTCCTTTGGCCCGCATGGCATGGTGTTTCTGCCGAAGCCGGAAAGCACCCGCCTCGCCGGAATCGAACTTGCCGATGCGCAAATCTACGACGCGTTTCATCGCTTCAACCTTTCCCTGTCGAAACATGACCGGGAAGGTGCGGTAAAGAATTTTGAGCAGATGTTCGCCGCCAGCGGCGAGCATGAGTTGGTCGTGGAAGCGCGCTTGAGCCTTGCGAGCTACGACGCCAACGTCTCCGAGCAATTGCGCTGTCTCGATCAATTGTTGGAACGTTACCCCAACAACGCCACCCGTCAGCTTCGCCGGCTGGGTTGCCTGCAGAATGCTACGCGGGTCGAGCGGGTCGAGTATTTGGAAAAAATCTGCCGCGCCAAGGAATGCGATCCCGCGCTCTTCATCGAGCTGGCCCGCGCGCTCGGAGAAGACGCCCGCCGTTTGCCGGACGCGTTGGGCTGGCTCAGGCGCGCGGTGCGCCTTCGCCCGTTCGATACCAACGCCATCACCTTGCAGGCGAATTTTCTCTGGGAGGCTGGCGATTCCGATGACGCCACCGAACTATATCGTTTCGCGGCAACTTTGGAGAGTTACCGCGAACATCTGTATCAGTCGTGGTTTGCCGCGTGTCGCCGGACACGACGCACGGACGAGGCCCTGGTAATTTTGACCGATCGTTTCAAACGCTTCGGTGCGTTTTCCGAACAACCGGGATTGACGCTTGCATGGGCATGGCGCGAGCTGGATCAACCCAAACGCGCGCAGGACATTTATGCGGAAGCCTGCCGCCTGCGCCCGGACAACGGCTACCTATTGCTGCGCTCGGCCAGCCTCACAGCACAGCTGGGCGAGCAAGCGGAGACAGAAAGGCTATTGCAAGCGGCACGCGACAAAGTGCGCCGCACCGATTGGCTGCGGGCGTGCGCGGAAATTGCCGAAATCCGCCTCGACACTGCGGCGAGCTTGAAGGTGGCGCGCGAAATTCTGGAGATTGAACCACTTGCACTTGACGCCCACGGTGGCGTGGCCCGCGCGCTCGCACAATTGGAGGGATCGGCCGCAGCCCGCGCGCATTTAAAATCGGCGTGTGCCCGCCATCCTCACCATTATGGGCTGCAACGCACGCTAGTGGACTGGTGTCGCGAAGCGAGCAAGGAGGAGGCGGAGTCCGCCGCCCGTGATCTGCTCCGGATTGATCCGGCTGACGCGTGGGCGCGGCGCGAGCTGGCGACCATTCTCACACGGTTCGAGCGTAACGACGAAGCCATGCACGAAGCGATGGAGGCGGCGCAAATCGAACCGCGCAACAGCTTCAGCTTTTCCGTCACCGGCCACATCCGCCGGCGGTTGAAACAAATTCCCGAAGCCCGCGCCGACTTTCGTCGCGCTGCAGAATTGAGTGTGGACAACCGTGATGCACTTCATGCATTGCTCGACCTCGCGCCGACGGACAAGGAACGCAAGGAGGAGCTGGCTTTCATCGAAGCTGAACTCATCAAGCAGGTCGTCACCGGCGACGGGTTACTGGCGTTTCAGGAACTCGCGCGACCCGTGCTTGCGCCGGAAACGCTGCTGCAGAGCCTCCAACGCGCGCACAAGGAACGTCCCGATCTCTGGCACGCGTGGTCCGCGCTCGGCTCGCAACTCGGCCATCTCAGACGGCTCGACGATGCGGTGGCCATTGCGAAGCAGGCCAGCGAACGTTTCCCGCATATGCCACGCCTTTGGCTTGATCTTGCGCTCGTCCATCAATGGCGCAAGGAACCAAACGCGGAGATTGCCGCGGCGCAGCGTGCATTCGAAATCAACCCCGGTTGGTCGCGCGCTACGTTGGCGTTGAGCGACGCTCTGGAACGTGCCGGAAAATTTGACGACGCGCGGAAAGTCTTTGAGCGTGCCTTGCAACACGCCGGCAACGACGCCCAGGTTCACGCCTGCTTCGCGTTTCTGTTGTGGCGGCAGCAGCTGAGGGAAACGGCTTTCAGCGAAGTGGAGCGCGCGCTCCGTATCGCGCCCGGCTATCAGTGGGCGTGGGATTTGTTGCACACGTGGTCCACCGAGCTCGGCGACACTGCGCGCGCCGGTGATTTCGCCCGTGCGCTCACCACGGAGCGTCCCGGTGAGATGCGCGTCTGGCTGATGCTGGCGCGGGTTTTGACCGGACGCGAACAAATGGCTGAACGGCTTGCCGCCACGGACCGCGCGCTCGTGCTAGATGCGCGTGCCGCGGACGCATGGGATTTGAAGGCCGAATTGCTGGCGACCGATGAGCGGTTTGATGAAGCCATGCAGGTCGCGCTTGAAGGCACGCAGCACTGCAACTCAGAAATTTATATCCTACAGGGCCGCCGAGCATGGATCGAGGCGCTTCGCCGTCGCTTGCCCGAAGCCGTCCGCCTCATGCGCGAAGTGCTCACGGAGAACGCGAGTTACGTCTGGGGCTGGAATCAACTCGCGCACTGGCTGGTCGAACAGAATTCACTGGTGGACGCCGCCGCTGCGCTCGAGGCCTTGCATCGTCTGCGCCCACACGATTCCCGGGTGGCCCGGCAACTCGGCTTTTTGAAATTGAAACAAGGCGACCGGGTCGCCGCGCAACAATCCTTTGCGACCGCATTGCAGATCGCCCCAACGGACGACCAAGCGGCGCATAGTCTCTTTGACCTTCAATTCCAGTCAGCCGACTTAAATGGGGCGGCGGCCACTCTGCGCCTGATGCAAATGCACCAGCCGGGTACATCAACGCAAGCTGTGGAGTTGCGACTGCTTCTCCGAAAAAACGAACTAAAGTCCGCGCACGCCGTGCTCGAAAAAATCTGCGCGTCCAATAACCCCGATGCCTGGCCCGTGGATGCCGCAGCAGATGCGTATCGTTCTGCGGGCCAGACGGGCCGGGCGGTGAAAATTTTCAAGCGCGCCATCGAGTCCGGCATTTGCAATCCGCAAGTCGGCGCGGCAGCCATCCGCCTGCTGCTGGCGCAACGGAAAACATTTTCGGCTATCTGGTTGTTTTTCAAATTCAAGCCGGGCGAACTGCAACGCCGCGCCGCCGCTCCACTCGTGCAAGAGTTGGCGGAGGCAAAAGACAAGATGGCCTTCCGCTGGTTGCTCTGGCGGCGACGTCAGGTGCTGGCGCAAGACGATGCCGCGTGGGGGCAGGTCGGCTATGCTTTGAGCAATTTTGGTGCGTCCAAGCAGGCCGCGAACTGGCTGGCCGACTGGCGCACACGCCGCGACGTCCAGCCGTGGATGCTCTTCAACCTGTGTCTCGGCTTGCGTCAGATGGGACGTTATTCTGAAGCCATAGAGATCGTGCGATTCGCCTTCGACAAGTGGGGACATCGCGAAGGTTCGGCGGATTTGCGACTGTTCCTCGCCGTGGAAGACGCGCTCGTCGGCCAACTCGCCGGCGCGCAGGAAAATCTGCAACACATCTCCATCCGCGAAGGCGTGCCCTACGATCAAGATTTACTCGCGCTCGCCAAGGCTTTGGTTGAATTCCTGCAAGTGCCGGAAGCTGACCGAGTGAAAAAATTCAAAGCCGTGCGCGCACAACTTGCCAAGCGGTTCACTGCTTGGCGGATGATTGACGGTGTTTTGAAAGATGTGCGCCAAACTTTTCGTCGTTCCGGAAAAGTTTTTGCTAAGCATGGCGGCGGTTGGCGCGCGAAGCTGTGGTTTGGCTGGAAACTGAATTGGCAGTGGCTATTCCTGCCGGTTGCCCCGTTTCTGGCGATGATTGCCCTTAGTCCCCCGATCCTGATTCTGCTGCTCGTTTTGCGCAACAACCGCAAGCGGCAGGGCTGAATCAATCCAGCCGGCAATACGCCGCAAGCCCCTGCAGTCCACCTTCACGGCCAAATCCGCTTTCCTTGTAGCCGCCGAACGGACTCGTCGAGTCGAACTTGTTGTAGGTGTTTGCCCAGACCACTCCGGCGCGCAGCTTGTTGACCATCTTGAAAATCTTGCTGCCT
>JANOHH010000343.1:0-2412 GCA_031406395.1 Verrucomicrobiota bacterium
TGCCGGTGGCCTCGGCGTGAAGATGGCCGCGCCCGATCGTGAGGTTTACGTGATGATCGGGGACGGGTCGTGGTTGATGATGGCCTCCGAGCTGGTCACGGCGATTCAGGAAGGCTACAAGCTGACGGTCGTCATGCTCAACAACCACGGTTTCCAAAGCATCGGTGGCTTGTCGCGCGCGATCGGGAGCGGCGGCTTTGGCACGCGCTACCGTCTGCGGAACGCGAAGACCGCCCACCTTGACGGAGCAGCCGTTCCGGTGGATTACGCGGCCAACGCACGCAGCCTTGGCGCCCATGTCATCACCGCGCGGGATATTCCGGAACTGAACACCGCGTTGGCCGAAGCACGCCGACAAACGCAGACCACTGTCATCGTGATGGAAACCAGTCTGGAACAACGCGTGCCCGGCTACGAATCCTGGTGGGACGTGCCGATCGCTGAAGTCTCCACCCGCGCCACCGTCAAGCAAGCGCGGAAGAACTACGAACGCGCCAAAACCAAAGAGCGGTACCATCTTTGAAATTTACATAGCGAACACCGACCCAGAACCATGATCGAAACCATGCCGCTCCCGCGATGAATCCAAAAACCAAGCCCACCACTTCCATTCCCGTTGCCAATGCGCCCTGTTCATGGGGCGTGCTCGAATTTGACATGCCAGGCAAGGCGCTGGGTTACGCCCAGGTCCTGGATGAAATCAAAGCAACCGGCTACACCGGCACCGAGTTGGGTGACTGGGGTTTCATGCCGACCGATCCCGCGAAACTGCGCGATGAATTGCAGGCGCGGGGACTGGCTTTGCTGGGCGCGTTTGTGCCGGTGGCGTTCGCGCGGGAGTCGGCCCACGCGGATGGCGAAGAGCGGGCCGTCAAAACCGCCCGTTTGATGGCCGAGGCCATGGGAACGCTCCCTTTCATCGTGCTGGCGGACGACAACGGCAAGGACACGACTAGAACAAAACTCGCCGGCCGCATCCAGTCCGAGCATCGCTTGTCGAAGCAGAAGTGGGAAACGTTCAGCAAGGGAGTGGACCGGGTGGCCGAAGCAGTCCACCGCCAGACCGGACTGCGCAGCGTGTTCCATCATCATGGCGCCGGCTTTGTCGAGACCCCCTGGGAAATCGAGCAACTGATGAAGTTGACCGAATCAAAGCTCGTCGGGCTTTGTTTGGACACCGGGCACTATCGTTTCGGCGGTGGCGGCGATCCGCTCCTGGCTTATCGGCAGTTCAAAGACCGCATCTGGCACGTCCACTTCAAGGACTGCAGCCCGCAGGTACACGAGCAATCACGCCGGAACGAATGGAACTATTTTGATTCGCTCAAGCACGGCATTTTCTGTGAACTCGGCAAGGGCGACATCGACTTCAAGACTTTTGCAGCCGAGCTGAAGCGGGACGGTTACCCCGGCTCGATTGTCGTGGAGCAGGACGTGTTGCCCGGCATGGGCGCGCCCAAGGAATTTGCCCGGCGCAACCGGGAGTTTTTGCGCAGTTGCAACCTTTAGAATTATTTTGTGACCACTAAAAACATCAATCTTGGAGTCATCGGGGCCGGCAGAATCGGCAAGATCCACGCGGAAAATCTCGCCACCCGCATCCGCGGTGCGCGACTGGCCGCCGTGGCCGATGTCAATCTCGCCGCGGCCCAGGAAGTCGCCGCGCAATTCCACGTTCCCCTGGCCACGGCCGACTATCGGCAGTTGCTCGCCGCACCGGACATCCATGCCGTCGCGATTTGCACGGCCACCGACACGCATGCGGAAATTATTCAGCAGGCCGCCGCGCAGGGGAAACACATCTTCTGCGAGAAGCCCATTGATCTGGATTTGCAACGCATTCAACAAGCGCTCGCCGCGGTCAGCCAAGCCGGCGTCAAGTTCCAGGTCGGCTTCAACCGGCGTTTCGATCCCAGTTTCGCCAAAGCGCGCGAATTGGTGGCCGCCGGAAAGATTGGAGCGCCCCACCAGGTGCGGATCACCAGTCGCGATCCTGCGCCGCCGCCCCTCGCCTACGTGAAAGTCTCCGGTGGCATTTTCCTGGATATGACTATTCACGACTTCGACATGGTGCGCTTCCTGAGCGGCAGCGAGGCGGTCGAAGTTTTCGCCATGGGCGCGTCGCTCGTGGATCCGGAGATTGGCCGGGCCGGCGATCTGGACACCTGCGTCGTGACCCTCCGCCTGCAGAACGGCGCGTTGGCGACCATAGATAACAGTCGCCGGGCCGTTTATGGCTACGACCAGCGGGTTGAGGTATTCGGCTCTGAGGGTGGGATTGTCGTCGCTAACAATACGCCTCATAATGCCGTTTACAGCAACACCGAGGGTTCTCACTCCGCCTTGCCCCTTTACTTTTTCCTTGAACGCTACACCGAAGCCTACGTGGCTGAGCTGAAAGCCTTTATCGAG
>JANOHH010000355.1:0-2505 GCA_031406395.1 Verrucomicrobiota bacterium
GGGTCGCCGGTGCTGCGGATGAGGGCTTCAATGCGGTCGAGCGGATTGATCGTGCCGCTGCCATCGCCTTCGTCCGGTTCGGCCCACTTGTAAAGCATGGACAGCGAAAGCCCGAGGTCGGCGGCAACTTGTTTGACGCTGGATTTCTGGAGGACTTCGCGCAACAGTTCATGGGATTGCATGCGCGCAAAATGCGAGAACTCAGATGGCATTTCAATCACGAATCACACTCGTCCGCTGCCCAATCAGGGTTTGCCCCTCCGCGGCGGCGACCGGATTATCGCCTTTACTCCCCTTCATCAACTTCGCAAAATCAACACGTGATAGTTTCATCCGGCACTGGCCGGATCGGGAGCGAAGCACCGCAACCCGATTCCGACATTCAACCCTGGCCCGAGTTTGAGGCCGCCCTCCGGCGGTCGCAGAATTATTTGTTGAGCATTCAGAATCCGGAAGGGTTCTGGGTGGGCGAGTTGATGGTGGATTCCACGTTGGTGTCCGACATGGTCGCGTATCATCACTGGAACGGGAAGGTGGATCGTGAGTGGCAGCGCAAAGCCGTCAATCATATCTTTGGGATGCAATTGGCGGATGGGGGCTGGAATATTTACTACGGCGGTCCGGCGGAAGTGAACGCGACGGTGAAAGCCTATCTGGCGTTGAAACTGGCCGGCGTGCCGGCGACCGATCCGCGCATGTTGAAGGCACGAGAAATGGCTGTGAGTCTCGGCGGGGTGCCGCGGATGAACACCTTCTCCAAATTGTATCTGGCGCTGATCGGTCTGTTCCCGTGGAAATATGTGCCGACGATTCCGTGCGAGGTGCTGCTCATCGGCAAATGGTTTCACGTCAACTTCTGGGAGATGAGCAATTGGTCGCGCGCGATGCTGGTGCCATTAGCGATTATCAACCATTTCAAACCCACGCGACCACTCAAGAACAACGTCAATCTGGATGAACTTTATCCTGCGGGCGTGCATGAGCGGGATCTCGCGCTGCCACCGGACCCGGACAAAATTTCAATGCGGAACTTTTTCCTGTGGCTGGATCGATTGCATAAATTTGCCGAAGTGTTTGCCGAGAATGGGATTCACCCTTTCCGGAAGCGCGCCTTGAGGAAATGCGAGAATTGGATGCTGGAACGTTTCGAAGGCAGCGACGGACTGGCGGCCATTTTCCCGGCCATGCTCAACGCGTTGATCGCGCTCAAAGCTTTGGGTTATTCGGACGATCATCCACAGGTGAGGCGCGCGGCGTATGAGTTGAAAAAGCTTGAGCACGAAACCGAAGACACCGTCCGTATCGAGCCCTGCTTCTCGCCGGTTTGGGACACCGCCATCGTGGCGATGTGCCTGCGTGAATCGGGCGTGGCGGCCGATCATCCTAAGCTGAAACGCTGCGCGGAGTGGCTGATGGAAAAGGAGATTCGTTTTCGGGGCGACTGGCAGTACAAAAATCCTGTCAAAGTCGAGCCGAGTGGCTGGGTTTTTGAGTACAACAACAAGTGGAATCCGGACGTGGACGACACGGCCATGGTGCTGCTGGCGTTGCGCCAAATCCCGACGGACAATCCGACCCGCCGTAATGAATGTCTGCAACGGGGGCTGAAATGGCTGATGGCCTTTCAGTGCAAGGACGGCGGTTGGGCGGCGTTCGACAAGGATTGCACCAAGAACATCCTGGAGAAAGTGCCCTTCGCGGACCACAACGCGATGCTGGACCCGGAATGCGCGGACATCACGGCGCGGATCTTGGAATTGCTCGGATACGAAGGTTGGAATCCCAACCACCGCCAAATCGTGCATGCACTGGATTACATTCGAGCTGAGCAGGAGGACGATGGCTCGTGGTATGGTCGCTGGGGAGTGAATTACATTTACGGCACCTGGCAGGTTTTGCGCGGGCTACGGGCGCTCAAACTCGACATGACCGAAGCTTGGCTGCAAAAAGCCAAGCGCTGGCTCGAGAGTGTCCAGCGCCCTGACGGCGGCTGGGGGGAGCGCTGCAACACCTACGATGATCCGGTGTTCAAAGGTCAGGGGCCGAGTACTGCATCGCAAACCGCGTGGGCCGTGATGGGATTGTGCGCGTTCGGGGATCCCGACCTGCCGAGTTTACGCTGTGGAATCGAGTATCTGATCCGCACGCAAAATACCGATGGCTCGTGGACAGAAGATGAAATCACGGGCACTGGTTTTCCGAAGGTCTTCTATCTCAAATACGACATGTATCGGAATGCCTGGCCGTTGCTGGCGCTGGCGACCTACCGGCAGTTGCACGCGCTCGATACGGTGGGCCAAAATGGCGAATTAAGCGGAAAAGACTGCCTGACCCATCGCTTTACCGGCGTTTCTGAGTTAACCAACCGGTAGGTGTCGTGCTGCGCCCGAAGATTCTTTGCACTTGGTTGAGCCCCCTTCGCCCTCGCTATGCTGCCGAGCTTGATCGCCTTGCTTCCCTTCGCGGGGGTTGATCGTCGCACTGCTTGGCTGCGGGCAACCCTGC
>JANOHH010000356.1:0-4931 GCA_031406395.1 Verrucomicrobiota bacterium
GCGATCTCAAAGCCTGGCCGTGGGTGGGACTGCTGGGTGCGCATTTCCTCATTGAACATTCCGTCCCGCTCACGAACGGCGGCAAAACCGAGACGCTGGATTTTGATGCCGCACTCCGGCTCGACGGCGTCACCTCCATGCGCGCCGCGTTGTTGGCTGGAGCGGGAGTCGCGGTGATGCCACACTTTGCCGTGCGCGAAGCGGTCGCCGAAGGCGCACTGCAACTCCTTCTGCGCGATTGGAGAATTCCGCCCGTGGCGTTTCACGCTGTCTATCCCGCCTCACGCTTTGTGCCTGCGAAGGTGCGCGCCTTTGTGGATTTGTGTGTGCAAGAAATGCCGGGAAGATTCGACGAAGTCAGATGAATTCACCGGCGCCGAGATCCTGCTTTGTGACGCAGGCGCGCCGGTTGAGCCGCCTGACTAGCGCGCCGCCTTGGAGTTCAAAATACGCAGGGCTATTGCCATGAACCAGGAATCTGCACCCCACTCCGAGGCCGCAAAAGTCGGCTTGGGCAGATCACATTCACCCAAAACCCGCAAGCCACGCCGCCTGCTTGTTGGCCTGGGCCTTGCCCTGATCGTCGGCGTATGGTTCTTCCGCGAGCCGTTGCGCGAACGGATCCGGGATCGCGCCACGCTCGCCAACGACGCTCCGACCCTGGAAGTCGTGGAGGAAATGATCGCCCAAGCCGCCGATCCGCGTGCCGCCTTGCGCGCCGCGTGGAACTCGGGGAAGATTGTTCATCGCGAAGTGGCCATCCGGAGTTTTTCCCGCGTGCTGCCCGACGACCAACCGTTGTCACCGGAGTTTGAGTCGTTGCTGCTTTCGGCCGCGCTTGATCCCGACCTGAACGTGCGGGAGTCGGCCTTGGGCATTCTGCGCCAGCGTCAGCATCCCGCACTGACGGCGCTGGCTGCCGAGCAATTGCGCGACGGCGATCAACAGGTGCGCTTGCTCGGATTGAATCATTTGAAATCCGCCCACCCCAACCTCGGCGTGCCGACAGTGATTCCCTTGCTCGACGATGCGGATCCGCTCATCGTCGCCCTGAGTTTGAAGCTGTTGGAAAACTGGTCCGGCGAGACCTTTGGCGTGAAGCTCAGCGAAACCGCTGCGTTTGAGAACGCGCAGACCGGGCTGAAAGAGTATGGCGCTGGCAGTCGCGAGAAAGCGCAGGCGGGCGCCGCCCGCGCCAAAATGTGGTGGGCGCAGCATGAAAGTGAGTTTCCGCCCATGCCGCTCAACGTACCAGCGGAAGCCTATGTCGCGCGTCGCCCCGTGCCCGCCGGCGATTTCGCGCTGCGCACGCTGGAGGGCAAACCGGTCCGCCTGTCGGATTTTCGCGGCAAAGTTGTGCTCCTCAACTTCTGGACGACTTGGTGCACTGCGTGCGTGAGCGAGATGCCGGAGTTGATCGCGTTGCAGAAAAAGCACGCGGACAATCTCGTCATCCTTGGCGTGTCGCTCGACTGCGTCCCGGACAGTCATGGCCACATCGGCGCACCTGCGGCGGTGGAGGATCGCAACCACGGCGATAGCGAGCCGGACGACCACGAGGCCACCGCCGCCGCGTTGAAGCGGGTGCGCGACAAAGTCGCCCGCACCGTAAAGGCGCGCGGCCTCAACTACCCAATCCTGCTGGACGAGAAAAATGAAGTCGGTGGGCAATTCAACGGGGGCGAACTGCCGACCACCGTCATCGTGGATGCGCAAGGTAATGTGCGGCGGCGGTTCGTCGGCGCCCGCAGCCTGGCAGTGTTTGAAGCGATGCTTGCCGAAGCGGCGCAACCGCAGCGACAGCAGGCCTTGACGGAAGCTGCAAAATCCCCTGCCCACCCATGAGCACGCCAGGCTGGGTTTGCCTCCCCGTCTGCAGGTGGCAAGGCGCCGACCCGCACGAGAACCTCCTTACTGATTAAAATCCTGACCGCCGCGCCCGGCGAATGGCCACCACCCGAAGGTCACCACGGAGGGTCGCATAGGTGCGACCATCGCCGGTTGGTTTTGGGCCGGCAAGCCGGCAGCGGCGGCCGGTTTCGTCGGTCTTCTCGACGCCGTGGCTGGCTGGCTTTTTGGACGGGCCGCCCGAGTGGGTTTCACCCTCAGCCCGGCGCGCTTCCCTCCGAGGGGTGGAGGGGATTCTAATTGGGCGCGCTCCACGGCCAGCGGGCTTCAGCGAAGCGCAGGGAGATGAGATCGAGGAGTCCTTTCGGACGGGCACCATGGCATTTCGATTCGGCGGCTCACGGTGCCGGCAGTGCCTACTCGGCGGCGTCCTAGAGATGTTTTTCGAGCGCAGCGTGGTCGGTGTCCATTTTGGTTGGGGTAATCCAAGTCATAATTCATTTTCCTAGGCCCTCTTGCGCGCGAGCTTTTTCAACTTGTCGCAGGACCAGCACTCGAAACGTGATGCTCCGCGCGCCGGGGTGCAATCCGCCGACAGGGCCGGGGTGCGATCCGTTGGCGGTTGTTACCGTGATCCGCAACGTGTAAAAGGAAGCGGCCGATGGAAATCGAAAGCATTCTACTGTTTGTGACGCTGGCGCTGTGGGCGGCAGGTTTCCGCCTGTGCAACCGCCTGCGACCTTGCGCGGCGACCCATCCGCCGGACTCCCAGCCAACCCTCAGTGTCATCATCCCCGCCCGCAACGAGGAGCATAACCTTCCGACGTTGCTGCGTTCGCTGGCAGCGCAGCCGCTGAAGCCGCATGAAATCATTGTAGTGGACGACGGTTCGACCGATCGCACGGCGGAACTCGCGCGGGAACTGGGCGCCACGGTGATCGCGTCGCAGCCGCTGCCCGAAAGCTGGCGCGGCAAGCCGTGGGCCTGCCACCAAGGCGCGCAAACTGCGACGGGTGAGCTTTTGCTTTTTCTGGACGCGGACACGTGGTTCGAGCCGGACGGCTTGAGCCGCGTGTTGAACGGTTTCGGCGACATCGTGGCTGCGGCGGCCCCGTCGCTGAAACCCGACGGCCAACGCCATCCGGCAGGAGAAGTTTGCGCCGAGGGCGGCGGCGCCGCCTTGGGCGACGGGGCGTCGCCGCCACTGGGCGGGGCGTGCTCGGTCGGCCCCTACCACGCGGTTCGCAAACCCTACGAGCACTTGTCATTGTTCTTCAACTTCAACATGACCGTCGGGACGGTGCCTTCGGGTTTGTTCGGGCAGATGTTGCTCGTGGATCGGGAGAGTTACCGGCGCGTTGGTGGACACGAAACCGTCAAGGGCCGGATCCTGGAGAACTTCTTCCTGGCCGGACAATTTCAGGCCGCTGGGATCCTGGTACGGAGCGGGACGGGCCGGGGCGTGTTTTCGTTCCGCATGTATCCAAACGGGCTGGGCGAGTTGATCGCCGGTTGGACCAAGGGGTTCGCCGCCGGCGCCGGCCAGACCCCGCGCGGGACGCTCTTGCTGGTGGTCGCATGGATGATCGGCCTTATGTTCGCGCCGCTGGGCTGGCTGATGACGGGCGACGAACTGCGCTGGGGCGCGGTTTACCTGCTTTGCGCCGCGCAAGTGGCCTGGTTCAGTCGCCAGGTTGGCGCCTTTCGTTGGTTCAGCGCATTGCTGTATCCGCTGCCACTGGTCTTCTTTTTCGTCATCTTTGCGTGGTCGGCCGCCCGGTCGGGCAGGCAAGTCACGTGGAAAGGACGTGAAATCCGTGCTGATTGAACTGCCCATCGCCTGGGTCATCGTGCTGAACGTGGCGGGCTGGCCGGTCATCCAGTTCGGCCTCGCCTGGCTATTCATCAGGATGCCAGCCACGTGGTTCAATCCCGGAGTCGGTTCCGCATGGGAGCAGGGCGGGCGTTGCTACGAGCGCTGGTTTGGCATCAAGCGGTGGAAGGACCGGCTGCCCGACGCCGCGCGCTGGTTCAGTGGTGGGTTCGCCAAGGGCAACCTGGCGGGCAAGCAGGCCGACTATCTGAACCGCTTCATCCGCGAGACCTGGCGCGGGGAACTTTGCCATTGGTGCGCCATCGCGTGTGCCCCAGTGTTTTTCCTTTGGAATCCGCTCTGGGCGGATTTGGTCATGGTTACCTTCGCCGTGGCCGCAAACCTGCCGTGCATTCTTGCCCAGCGCTACAATCGCCAACGCTTCCAACGACTGCGCGCACGCCGAGCCTGACCCGCTGGCAATTCATTGGCCGGCGGCCGGCGACGCCTTGATCCACGCCACTTCGAGTTGGAACGGCCCCGCCTGCTGGTCGGAAATCAGGAAGCCGACCGAACTCACCTTGGCCGGATTCAACGGCGGCACATCGGTCAGCACCCGCCCCCGGAACGAAGCCACGAAGTCTTTCAGCGGCAACCGGTGCTCTTCCCACACGCCTTTCTTCGTCGGGAAATCGCAGCGGTAAATCGCGCTGTCGAAACTGCTATCCATGCGCGCGCTGAATTTGTAGCGCCGCCCGTCGCCGCGCACGCGGACTACGAAACTGCCCGCGGCGCCCAGGTCGTGCCGCGCCGGCAGCGAACGCACCGAGGCAAAGCCGCCGTTGTTCGCCAGCGACACTTCACCACTGAACACCGCCACGCCGTTGGTAATGCGAAAGCTGCTGGCGGACACGCCGCCCATCACGTCGTCGTTGACGATCTGCCACGCGGCATTGGTGGGAGATTGAAAATCGTAAATGGTTTTGTCCGGGGCGGAATGGGCATTCATGGCAAAACAAGTTAGCAGCAGTAGCGGATTTAAGATTGGAAGAATGGATTTCATGCTGGCGCTGTCGTCACGAATTGAGCCGCCACAAAGCGAAGTTCAGCGCGGACGCAAAGCTGACCCAAGCCAGATAGGGAATCAGCAACGCCCCGGCGACGCGCGACCGTCGCCAGAAAACCAGCAGCGTGGCCAGCAACGCGAGCCACAGCAGCACGATGTCCACGAAGGCGAGCGCCGGATTCCGCAATCCGAAAAAGAGCGGCG
>JANOHH010000403.1:0-7730 GCA_031406395.1 Verrucomicrobiota bacterium
TCACAATGAAGTTTTCTACAAAAGCAAAAGCATTTGCTATTGCCGCTTTAATTGCTGTCTCAACTGCGCAGCCTGCGCATGCAGTTGATCTAACTGGATCCGGTGCATCATTCGTAGATCCGCTTTTGCAAGCATGTAAGGCAGGCTTTGCCAAGGCAACTGGCCATTCATATGTTTACTCTTCAACCGGTTCAGGTACCGGTAAGAGAAATGCAGACTCTAAATTAGGAGACTTTTGGTTCTCTGACTCAGCTCACACTGCATCAACTAAGCGTTCTACAGTCTTCCATGCACCTATCATCGCTGCGCCTATTGCAGTGCTCGTTAATCTTCCAAGAAAGAAAGATATCTATCTAAGTTCTTCAACTGTTGCAAAGATTTTCGCAGGTGAAATTACAAAGTGGAATGATCAAGCGATAGTCGCCGATAACAACCGTTCCGTTACAACTACTATTTATCGCAAAGACTCAACTGGCAACGTCAAAAAAGATAGCAAAGGAAATCCAGTCGTTCTTCGAGTCGGTAAAAAGACCACTTATTACACACTTCCAAACCAGCCAATCAAGGTAGTCTTTCGTGCCGATGGTTCTGGTAATAAACGTACGAACAGGGAAACGGTAATTGGTTGGTCGCCAGTCCAAGCGCCGGGGCGATTTCAAAATTCCACCCCTTTCCCCGGTCGGCTGGGCATTTGTAGAAGCCGCGGTTGTTCGTGCTCACGTAAGGATCGGTGAGTTTCAGCACATCAACGAATGGCAGTTGCGGCCAACCGGCTGGGGTAAAGGGAAACCGGTCGTTGTTATCATTCACATAAAGGATGTTCGCAATTCCCAGTTGCCGGAGATTGGAAAGGCAGTTGGCCATATGCGCCTTCTGTTTCGCCTTGGCCAGGGCCGGTAACAGCATCGCGGCGAGAATGGCGATGAAGGCAATGACCACCAGCAGTTCGATCAACGTAAATGCTTCGCGTCGGGGAGCATTTCGAAAACCGAATTGACTGCATACGGCGGACATGACGATTGGGACAAGCGGATTAATCTGCCATCATCCTTCAGCAAAAAATGCAGGAAAGCAAGCCCGGCCATGCGACACTTTGAAGGGTCGAGCGACGCCCTGGCGGAGAACGGGAATTAGGCGATGAAGAGTTGGTAGGGAGGCGTTCCATCCGCGTCCCATTCTTTCCAGATCGAGTTTGGGGTGATGTGGAAACCGTCCCTGCCTTCCAGGAATCCGTGCCGGAAGTTTCCGCCAAATTGAAAGAGAAGCCGCCGGAGGAACGCAAGTTTGAGGACGTGGTGAAATCGGTGGAACCGGTCGCGGGGCTTATGTGGGTGTATTGATTCCCGGTAGGGCGGTGCTGCCGCGCCGCCCTGAAATTTGGGCCGCTTGGCAACGCGGTCCGACCTCCAGTTGGGGCCACGGTCGAAATGGTTTTGAACGCGTGGTCAACCCGCACGCGCACCGCGTTGCGGTTTGGAATGACGCCATTCGGCCAGCAATGTTCGCAGCGCCGAGATGAAGGCCAAGGGCTGGTCAAGCAGCAGATGATGGTTCGCTTCCGGGATGGCGGCAAACGGCACGCTATGATCGAGCACCTGGAACATATAATCCACGACCGCTTGGGAAAACAATTGGCTGTCTTCGCCGTAAATCACGCCCACCCGGCACGCCAGATTGGAAAGGTCCTCGGACATGTTGCCGATCTTGAAGTCGTGAAAAAGCCGGTCGTCGAATTTCCAACTCCAGCCGCCCGCCACCTGGCCCAGCGAATGCCGGGCGATATATTCCAAAATGAACTTGTTTTCGCACGGCTGCGCCGGCACGAGGCGAAAGCGGGTCAGCGCGGTATCGAAGTCGGGATAAATCTTCTTCGGTTGGATCGGCGAGTATTTGGGGTCGCGTTCCCATTCGTAGTCGGGCGGGCGGACGGGCGCATCTACCAGCACCACGCCGGTGAGCTGGCTGCCATAAATCAATCCGGTCTTCAGCGTCACGAACCCGCCAAAGCTGTGGCCAATAATGACCGTGTCGTTTTTGAACCCCGCGTGCGCACAGACACTGATTAATTCCTTGGCAAAAAATTCCGAGGAATAACTCGGACGATGGCCGCTATCACCCATGCCGCTCAGGTCAATCGCCACCACGCAGTTGTGATCCGTGAAATACGGCGCAATGAAATCCCACCAATGGGCGTGCGCGCCGCTGCCGGCCACCAGCAGCACGCCGGGCTTGGCGGGGTTGCCCCAGCGGAGATAATGAATGGGGCAGCCCTCCACCTCCACGATCCGATCTTCGCGCGGAGTGGATACCGCGCGCTGGAACCACTCGGGGGCTGCCATTGTATTATCGCTCATGGTTTGGCGTGCCTTGACGAATCAGCACGGGAGAATAAAGGAACAGATTGCTGCCTAAAGCAATCCTCATGTCGGCAGGCGGCGAAAGCGGTGTCGGGCCGAAATGAATCGGTCTTAATCGTAATCTTCATCTTACTCTTAATCGTTCTGGAAGCTCGGTGCTGGGATCCGGATGGGGAGATTAAGATTACGATGAAGATTATGATTAAGAATTGAAATTTATCCGCCCCTTCCATTCACCGTCCTATGGCGGCACTTGCGTTACGGCCGTAACAGCCGGGAGTGCTGTTTCAGCCATTGCTCGGCCACCCGATAATCGGGGCAGACCAATTCCACCTGGCGCCAGAATCGCGCCGAATGGTTCATTTCCCGCAAATGCATCAATTCGTGGAGAACGATGTAATCGCGCACGAACGGCGGCGTCTGGATGAGCCGCCAATTGAGCGAAATGGTTGCGCGCCGGGAACAAGAACCCCAACGCGAGCGCTGATTGCGCACCGTCACGCGGCGCACGGTCAGTTGATGGCGGGCGGCGAATTCCATCACGCGCAATGGCAGTTCCCGCTCCGCCAGCCGGCGCAGATGCCCTTCGATGGCGGGCCGCAGGTCGTCCGCAAGATTTACCACGGTTAACTTTTCCGAGCCGAGGTGTATGTTGTTGGCGCCGTTGTCCTCGGCTTCCAGTCGGACAAGTTCCCCGCGGAATAACACCTCCGCCCCCGGTCGCCATTTCGATTGGGGCAAAGGCTGAGCGGGTGGTCTTTTCAGTTGCGCTTCGAGCCACGCAAGATTGCGGTTGGCGAAACGCCGCGCCTCGGCAAGCGATCCCCCGCGCGGCACCGTGACGCGCGCCGTGCCGTCGGGGCGGAGCCGCAGCACATAACGCCGCGCCCGGGCATGGCGGACCAACAGCAACGGAACGCGCTTCCCGGCCACCTCAAGCGCTTCTCCTTGCGCCGGCGGGATCAGGAAATTGAACCAGGAGCGCATGGGTTAAAAAGGCGTCGACGCTGGGCAAACCAAGCGTAAAGCAGCCGGCCCGCCGCCAAGCGGATTTGATTTAGTGTTTGCATCCAGCCATTGGTGTCGTGCGCGAGTTGTGCAATGCACGCCGTAACTCAAAAGGAGGTGTTACCCATCACGAGGCCGGAAAATGCTCCGGTTGACTCAGAAGTGGTACTCCCCAAAGTCCCTTGAGAATTGGCAGCGAAGGAAGCCGGTGGCCAGTGGCAGTCCGGCTACCCTCGTTCCCGTTTCTTGACGGGCTTCTTTCTATCCGTTTCGGCTCCGCGGTCAAGCCTGCGCTGGTCGCCGGCTTCGATCACTTTCACGTGTCGTTCCACTTCCCGCGTCAACGCAAACGGATTGTTCGCCCGCTTTTCCGTTCGTAGCCGTTTCTTGGTCGCCGGGCTGACTTCGGCGCACGTTAGTCCCCGGTGCAACGGCGTCTTCGCTTCCCCATGCTGGCGCACCACTTTGCTGCCCACGCGTTCCTTGCTCGCCAGTTTCATGGCCGGCAGAGGATGGTCGAGCAACGGGTTCCATGCGCCTTGGCACCGTGTATTGACCAGCGCGTGACTGCGGGCGTTCATACCCGAACCGCAAACGCACGGGCGCATAGTTCTTCTGCGCGAGGTGGGCCTGATCGGTCTCGCGATACTGAAGTGAACGGTTGAAGGCCATGGAATTTTCCCGCCCGGGCAGGGGTTTGACCAGTTGATCCGGGTCGAATTCCTGCGGCCGCCCGAGGACAAACGGCGCGGCGATCACGGGCCGCGCTCGCCGCGCCCGGATGGCCGCCTTTCGATGAGAGTCGAAAAGTTCGACCAACTCGTTGATGATTTTGGTTTTGTGTTCCTTGCCGGCCCGCGCGCAACGCTTCGGCTTTTGGCCAGCACCTCAATTCGTGTTTTTTTGACCCATTTGGTGTCCATAGCTCGGCAGCACCCTTTTTGAGTCACTTCGCCGGTTTGCATGGGTCGTTGGCAAAGGCTTGCTTCAGCGCAAATCACCGACAATCTTTCGCAAGCCACCGTTAGCGGGACCCCGCCAACATCCGCCAGGATAAGTCCAGTTCGAACATTGAACGACAACTGAAAACATGATGAAAACGACAAAACTCTTCCAGCTCGGTCTGGTTTGCGGGTTAATGGCCACGGTATCCACGCGCGCCGATGAACGGTTCTTCACTTACGTCCAGGACGCTGACATCATTCCCAAAGGCCGCTGGGAATTTGAGCAATGGCTCACGCTCCGCAAGGGTTACCCCGGCGGCGATCACGATTACGACCAATACCTCTGGGATTTTCGCGAGGAAATCGAATATGGCTTCACCGATCGGTTGAGCGGGTCACTGTACCTGAACTTTCGACAGACGCAGATCGTGGCGCAGGAACCGGGCTTGTCGAGTTCGAGCGATTTCTCCTTCCAGGGCATCTCCGGCGAGTTGAAGTATCAACTGCTCAACCCAAACACCAAGCCCGTGGGCCTGGCGCTGTATTTTGAACCCACTTACAATGGCAACGAACAGGAACTGGAGTATAAGCTGCTCGTTTCGAAAAATCTGGGCGATCACTGGGTGCTGGCCGCCAACGCCGTGTTCGAACAGGAATGGGAACAAGAGGACGGCGCGACGGAAAAGGAATCGGTGCTGGAATTCACGCTCGGCGCCGCCTACCGCTTCACACCGAACTGGTCGGTGGGTCTCGAAGGGCGCTATCACTCCGTCTATGAAGGCTCGACCTTGAACGAGTACCTCGGCACGGGCTGGTTTCTCGGGCCCAACATTCACTACGGCACGTCCCGCTGGTGGGGCACCCTCACCATCTTGCCGCAGATCGCCGGCGACCCCAGCGACGGCGGCATCAACACGACGGAGCACCAGGTGTTTGAGACGCGGCTGATTTTCGGTATCAACTTCTGACCCGCAGACGGCTGGCGCATGAATTCCCGGATCACCTGGATTTGTCTCACGGCCACCGTCGCCGTGGCGCACGGTCACGCCACGACCTATCACTCGGTCGCGAGCGCCCAGCAAGCGTGTTTTCCGGAAGGCGTCAAATTTACCGCCGCCGACGTGAAGCTGACCCGGGAACAAACCAAGGCGATCGAGAAAGCCAGCGGAACGCGGCTGCGGCAGGAAACGCAGCGAGTCTGGAAAGCGATGCAGAGCGACCAGTTCGTCGGCTGGTTCCTCGTGGATGAAGTGATTGGCAAACACGAATTGATCACTTACGCCCTCGCGCTCAACCCCGATGGGAGCATCAAGAGCATCGAGGTGATGGACTATCGCGAGAACTATGGCGGCGAAATTCGGCAGGCCGACTGGCGCGTGCAGTTCGTCGGCAAGAAGCCGGGCGCCAAGCTCAAGCTCGAAGGCGACATCAAGAACATCACCGGCGCGACCTTGAGTTGCCGGCATATCACCGAGGGGGTGAAACGATTGCTCAGCTTCTATGAACTCGCGCTTAAGTAACCTTCGGCGCCAGCGAGGTAACGAGGCGGCCGGAGTTGACGCAAATCCGCCGCCTTACTTCGGCAACCACGCGTCGGTGCGCCGTTGCCGGCCCTTGCTCGGCACGTTTGTGGAGATCACCGCTTCGGGTTTAGAGAAAGCCGCACTTGGCCCGGCGGTAGACGCCGCGTTCGCCGCAGTGGAACATATTCAAGGTCTTCTGAGCGCACACTATCCTGCCAGCGAGCTCTCGCTGTTGAATCGTGAAGCCGCTTCGCAAGCCGTGACTGTCAGCCCCGAGACGTTTGCGGTGTTGCGCCGCGCCGACCGAATGGCAACGGAGTCGGACGGCGCGTTTGATTACACCGTGGGCCCAAAGCTCGCCGAGTGGGGTTTGCGGCCCGCGCATCTTTCTCGCAAGAATCCCGGCAACTGGCGCCACCTCCGTTTGCTTCCCGGTCGCAAAGTGCTTTTCCTGCGTCCGCTGGCGCTGGATCTGGGCGGCATCGCCAAAGGCTTTGCGGTGGACGCAGCGATTGAAGTGCTGCGCAGGTGCGGTGTTAGGTCCGCGGTCGTGAACGCGGGCGGCGATTTGCGCGTCTTCGGTCCGCAGCCCACTGCAATTCATCTCCGTCATCCGGCGGCGCCACAATCTTTCGCCCACACCATCAACCTGCAACACTCCGCTCTCGCCACGTCGTCACCCTGCTTTACCGAATGCAACTGGCACGGACAGCGCGTCAGCCATTTGGTGAATCCCCTTCAAGCCACGGCGATCACCGGCCACGTGAGCGTGACCGTGCGCGCCCGGGAATGCTGGCTGGCCGACGCGCTGACGAAAGTGGTGCTCAACAGCCCGGGCCGCGCGGAAAAATTACTCGCCCAATACGAGGCCGAAGCCTTTATGCTCACGGCATGAAACGGCGCGGCATCCAACTCAGTCCCCGGCACAAACGCTGGTTCTACACCGTGAGCGTGACGCTGTTCCTTTCCGGCGTGGTCTGGGTCTGGTTGGGCTGGCTGGCGGAGCGGAATGAGAGCCGCGCCGAATTGCTCCGGTCATTGAAGCCGTGGCTATTGAAACTGCACGGCGCGGCGGCGATGGCGTTTCTCCTCGCGCTTGGGATTCTCATCCCCACGCACCTCAAACGCGCCTGGCGGGCGCGGCGTAATCGCATGAATGGCGGGTTCTTTGTGACGGTGATGGCTTTGCTGGTGGTTACCGGTTACGGACTTTACTACTTCGGGGATGACCGCTGGCGATCTGCAGCGAGTTGGATTCATCTCCTGCTCGGTTTCGGCGCGCCTGCATTGCTCGGGTTACACATCTGGCAGGGGCGGCGGGACTTGGGGTCGTAAACTGCCGTTCACGTTTACTTCAGCTGAGTAATTTGTCCGCTCGCCAACTGCGCCACTGCCTGCTTCAGCCAAACTTTCAGTTCCGGTGAGACGGAAGTAAACCGGATGCGCGTCTGGCTTGCCACCCCGGCGACCGCCCCGATTACTTTGGCATAAATTTCCCCGGCCGGATTTGCTCCCGTCACCGCCGTGACATCAAGCTTCAGGTTGCTGAGCGGAACCAGGGACAGCTCAGATTCAATGCCGGCCTCGCTGGCGGACACGGCGACAAGACGCCCGACATGAACCGTTCGTCCGAGGAATTTTTCCTCCAACACCGTGAAGGCAATGGGCAGTGGGGCCGACAGCGGATCCAGGACCACCGACCGTAGGGGCAATGTAAGGTTGAACGGCTCGCCGATGCCGCCGACTTCATGCAACTGCAGGCGGCGCGTTGCCCCTTTGGGTTCGACCGAAAACTCCGCATCCAGCCGTAGCGGCATTTTGATCGCGGCGCGCGTGCTCTCGGAAATCAGGAGCTGGCCACCGGTGGTGAAGGATTCAATGCGTCCGGCGAGATTCAC
>JANOHH010000405.1:0-1149 GCA_031406395.1 Verrucomicrobiota bacterium
CAAGCGCGTGACGGTGTGGAGCCTTTCGTCCGTTCCCGAGGAGCCGGGCTGGCAATGGCCGAGCGAAGGCGGCGGTGGCTCCGAACTCACCCCAGCCCATGACTTGCCGCGCGGGACGAAGATCACCTTGGAACTCAAGGACGATGCGAAGGAGTTCGCGCAAACCGACACCGTGGAGCGGATCATCCAGCGGTATTCGAGCTTCGTGCCGTTCCCCATCGAATTGAACGGCAACCGCCTCAACACTGTTCAAGCGATCTGGGCGCGGAACAAGAACGAGATCAAGGAGGAGGAATACAACGAGTTCTACACGTTCGTGGGTCACGATCATGACAAGCCGCGGTTCCGGCTGCATTTCTCGGCGGATGCGCCGCTGGCGATCCAGGCGTTGCTGTTCGTGCCGCAGCGGAATTTTGAATCCATGGGCATGGGACGGATGGATTCCGACGTGAACCTGTATTGCCGCAAGGTGCTCATCTCGGCGAAGGCCAAGGGGCTGTTCCCGGACTGGCTGCGCTTCCTCAAAGGCGTGGTGGACAGTGAAGACCTGCCGCTCAACATCTCGCGCGAGACGATGCAGGATACGTCGTTGATGCAGAAATTGAACAAGGTCCTAACGGGACGATTCTTGAAATTCCTCGACGAGCAATCGGAGAAGGAAGCCGAGGCTTACGAAAAGTTTTACGCGGAGTATCAGCGTTTTCTCAAGGAAGGCGTCGTCACCGACTTCGCGCACAAGGAGGCGCTGGGCAAGTTACTGCGCTTCGAGTCGTCCTCCATGGACCCGGGCAAGCTGACCTCCCTGGCGGATTACGTGAAGCGCATGCCGTCCGGGCAAAAGGAGATTTATTGCCTGCTCACGCCCAACCGGGCGGCCGCGGACAGCAGTCCGTACTTCGAGGTGTTCCGCGAGCGGAAATGGGAAGTGCTGTTCCTCTACGATCCGTGGGATGAGTT
Organism: Verrucomicrobiota bacterium; assembly: GCA_031406395.1. Taxonomy (GTDB): domain Bacteria; phylum Verrucomicrobiota; class Verrucomicrobiia; order Limisphaerales; family JADLHS01; genus JADLHS01. The sequence continues at coordinate 958 of JANOHH010000405.1, forward strand.
CGTAATGGAGCATTTGCACACGTTCGATGGCAAGACGCTGCGGCTCGCGGAAAAGGCGGACCTCAACCTCAGCGAAACCAAGCAGGACGGCGCGCTGACCGAAGAGGTGGCGAAATCACTCGCGCAATGGCTCAAGGAAACGCTGGGCGACAAGGTCGGCGAAGTGCGCGTCTCGCAGCGGCTGGTGGAAAG
>JANOHH010000411.1:0-1014 GCA_031406395.1 Verrucomicrobiota bacterium
GTGCGTAATCCGCTTTCAGGACCGAAGATGGTTACGCCCTCATCCGTGACACGCGCCACCGTGGAGTCGCCGCCGATCCAAACCAAGCCCGTGGGATCCGCACAAATTTTGTAAGCCTGACCGATTTTTTCACTTCCCGCAACCGTCACCCGTTGGAGCGAATTCCCCGACATCCGCAGCAGCAGGTTTTTTCCGCCAACCCACAAGTTTCCCTGGTTGTCCTCAGCGAGAACACGAGGGTCGTCGCTCTGGAATTCCGGATTGTTGGCCCGGTCAAAAACGGTGAACCCGGCGCCATCGAAACGGGCCAAGCCCTGTTGAGTGAGAATCCAAAGCGAACCGTCGCGGGTCTGGAGTATGTCCCGCACGTCATCGTCCGGCAGTCCGTGCTCCTTGCCGAAATTGAAACCCCTGAATTCATCGGTCATCGCAAGCTGAGTGGTCGCGGCAAAACCCGCATCTGGATTTCTGACTCCGACTCCGCCGAGTAGCGCCATCACCGAAAACAAGATGGAAGCTGATCTTCCGACCATCGCCGGAGATGGACTTGCTTGGCGGTTGGCCGGGTTTCCAACTTTGCGCGATCTGATTTCCTCTGCCTGCTGCATTTGGCTTGCCTGCGAAAGGCTAACGCCCCGCCCTGATGTTGCCAAACGCAAAGAAAGAAGCGCCCCAATCGTCATGACATATTCGTCTGGCGACAGAACCGCTTATTCGGCTTCTTTCACTTCGCACAGGCGTTGGGCCGCGCAGCCGGCCGCGTACAACTTCCCGGCAGTCGAATGCCCAGGCATCGTCACCCCAGCGAGCCACCGACGTCAGGAGGTGGATTTGTTCCGGCTACCGCTCCGCCTCCTCACGTCGGCGGCTGCGATTTTCAATTCTCAAAATCCAGGCCGATGTCCACCGCGCGCGCGGAGTGCGTCAGTGCGCCGACCGAAATGAAATCCACGCCGGTCAGCGCGATGGTCCGGACGGTTTTCAAATTTACTCCACCGCTCGCCTCGGTCTTGG
>JANOHH010000423.1:0-2726 GCA_031406395.1 Verrucomicrobiota bacterium
GACCCTCTCCCCTTCCGAAGGGGAGAGGGAAACGACCACCGATTTGTCGTCTATCCCGCGAACCTGGCAGTACACGAGCGGGATCGCGAAGCTGGGTAACGCCCGGCCGAGGAGATGTTTGCCCGGCGGTGATAAGTCGCGAACGGCGGGCGCTGCTACTCCACTACGTGCCGGGCGTACTCTCACTGGTCAAGCGCCGGCGAGATGGTATACTCCATTCCGTCATGCAAAACATATACATCGTCCGTCGGCGGTTGACGGGTTGCCTTCTGACCCTCGCCCCTCTCCTACTCTACGCCCAAGCCCCGGTGGCGCCACCATCACCACCAGCGCCCATTGCCAGCGCCGTCCCAGGTCCGCCTGTGGTGGGAAGCCCGAAGATTCAATTTGCTACGAACACGTTTGAGTTTGGCCGGGTGCCCGTCGGCACGGTGGTGCGCGCCACGTTTGTCTTCACCAACACCGGTAACGCGCCGCTGGAGTTGACGGCGGTGCGGCCCGGCTGCGGTTGCACGGCAGCGGGAGATTGGGATCGCAAGGTGGAACCCGGCCAAACCGGGACCATTCCGCTGCAACTCAACACCGCCAACTTTGGCGGGGCGGTCAGCAAGAACGCCACCGTCACCTGTAACGATCCGACCCAGCCCACCATTATGTTGATGATCAAGGGCGAAATCTGGAAGCCGATTGACGTGCAGCCCACCTACGTGGTCTTCAACAGCGGCTCCGCGCCAACCACCAACGACGTGCGCGTGGTGCGTGTGGTCAACAACACGGAGGATATGCTGACCGTCGAAGCGCCGGTGAGCAGCCATGCGTCCTTCAAACCGACGCTGAAGGTTATCAAGCCGGGTAAAGAGTTTGAGATTCAGATTGCGACCGTGCCCCCACTCGCCTCCGGCACGGTGCAAGGCGTAATCACCGCCAAGACTTCCTCCACCAATCTGCCCCAGATCAGCCTCACCGCGATGGCGGTCACCCAGCCCGCAGTGGTGCCGAGCCCGAGCCAGGTGGTGCTCCCGGCGGGACCGCTTACCGGGCCTACCCAGATTACCGTCGCCATGCGCAGCAACGGCGCCGAGCCGGTCACCGTCACCAGTCCCTCCGTTACCCTCAGCAATGTCACGGTAAGTGTGACCGAAGCGCAGGCGGGCCGGCTGTACAACCTCACACTCAATTTTCCCGAAGGGTTTGAGATGAAACCTGGGGAGCGCGGTCAACTGCTCGTCAAGACTTCGCATCCCCAGACCCCGCTCATAACCGTTCCGATTCTCCAGTCACCACTGGCACGGCAGTCCCCGCCCGGGTTGAAGCTACCGCCGATAGCCAAATGATGAGCGCCGCCCCACGGCCAACCGGTGACGCGTACGCGCCGGCCGCAGCGCTGCGGGTGGTGAAGGAAGCGGCGGTCATTGTGGTGGCCGGCCTGTTATTGGGCCTCCTGGCGAACTCTGCTTCCCCGCGTGGCCTCAAGCTGGGACGCGACTATTTCCCCAAGTCGGCGCGGCCCGTCGCCGTGGCTCCCGCCGATCCGTCCGTCCCGGCCGCGTCCACTCCACCAGCGACCAACGCCGTCCTGGACCGATTGCGAGAACGGGGACTGCAACCGCTCGAACACGCGGCCGTTGTTGCGCTCTTCCACGACCAGCAGTTGGCGCAGGGGACTATCATCTTCGTGGACGCCCGGAACGATGCGCACTACGAGGCGGGGCACATCCCGGGAGCACACCAACTTGACTATTACCGACCCGAGGCCTACCTGCCGAACGTGCTGACCGCCTGTGCTACTGCGGAGAAGATCTTGATTTATTGCAACGGTGGCGATTGTGAGGACAGCGAGTTAACGGCCATCTTGCTGGCACAGGCGGGCGTGCCCCGCGAACGTCTCTACATATACCCCGGCGGCCATACGGAATGGACCGCGAACGGGTTGCCCTTGGAATTGGGCCCACACCCCGGCGCCGGTCAGAAAGGCGGCACGCCGTGATCCCCGTTTCGCTCGTTACGCCCCCTGCCAGTCTCGGATCCGTTGGCCTTTTCGCCGCCGCGGCGCGCTGGATTCTGGGCGGGCTCTTCGTCTGGATGGGTTTGAGCAAGGCGCTCGATCCGGTTGGATTTCTCAAGCTCGTCCATGCCTATGACTTGGTGACCGTGCCGCTCCTACTAAACCTGATCGCCGGAATTCTGCCTTGGTTTGAAGTGTTCTGCGGCCTGCTATTGCTGCTCGGGGTGGCGGTGCGCGGCACGGCGCTGGTGGCGGTGGCGATGCTGGTACCGTTCACGCTGATGGTGCTGCGGCGCGCGCTTGCATTGCACGCCGCTGGTCACCTGCCGTTCTGCGCCATCAAGTTTGATTGCGGCTGCGGCGCCGGGGAGGTTTTCATCTGCCGCAAGCTGGCGGAAAACACGATGTTGATCCTCGTCGCGCTGGGCCTGGTTTTCCTCCGCCAACACCGCGGCTGCCTTTACCCCAGGCTCTTCGTCCGGAAGCCATCGCCGCCCACAGCGACCAGCGCGTCGTAAACAAAGTTCTACCGCGGGCCAAGCCATGCCGACGCGGCCCCAGGTCGAGCGGTTGCGGATGAATGATCGGGAGCAACCGGCAAAAATGATTCCCTGCTGACCAACCGGTTCAGCGTCACCGGTGCGCTTGGGAGAAGAAGGCGCGGCTTTCTGAATCCGGCTGTATAGGTGGTGGAACGCGCGCTTGACGCCGGGTGCGCCTA
>JANOHH010000438.1:0-1187 GCA_031406395.1 Verrucomicrobiota bacterium
GGTTACAACTTATTTTGTTCGTGGTTGATGAGGAGTGACGGGTGAGGGACAAGGAATTTGGGGGGGATTTGGTCTTCTCAGCTCTCTACAATGAGAGCTGAAAAGAGGAGTGGGTTTTGATTGACAAGGAATTTGGGGGGAAGTTGGTGCCCGTGCCCAAGGTGATTGATTTCGGTATCGCCAAGGCGATCGAACAACCGTTGACGGAGAAGACCGTGTTCACGGCGTTTGGCCAGTTCATGGGCACGCCGGCTTATATGAGTCCGGAGCAGGCGGAATTGCGCGGGCTGGACATTGACACGCGCAGCGACATCTACGCGCTGGGCGTGTTGCTCTACGAGCTGTTGACGGGCAAGACCCCATTTGACGCGAAAGAGCTGTTGCAGGCGGGCCTGGATGAAATGCGCCGGCGCATTCGCGAGGAAGAACCGATGCGCCCCAGCACGCGCTTGAGCACGATGATTGACGCCGATCTGACGGCGATCGCGCATCAACGCCACTCCGAACCCGCCAAGCTGACGCGCTTCATCCGGGGCGATCTGGATTGGATCGTGATGAAGTGCCTGGAAAAGGATCGGATGCGCCGATACGAGACCGCCAACGGGCTGGCCATGGACCTCCGCCGCCACCTGAACAACGAACCCGTGGTGGCTTGTCCGCCGAGTGCGGCCTACCGCTTCCAGAAAATGGTTCGGCGGAACAAGCTGGCCGTGGCTGCGGTCAGTGCCGTCGCGGTCTCGCTGCTGCTGGGACTGGGCCTTTCCACCTGGCTGTGGCTCGAGGAACGCAAGGCACATCATCAGGCAGTGTTGGCGGAACAAAAGAGCGAGGCGAAAGAAAAAGAGGCGCGCGCGTCCGAAGTCAAAGTGCGAAGGATGCTGAATTTCTTTAACGATACTCAGATCAATCGGACAGTCCCTCTCAGGGAGTACAACGACCTCCCGGTAGTTTCAACGGACAAGATTCCTGTCTTGGTGCCGCCGGGCGACCGACGATTGAACGGCAAGAACTATGCGCAGTGGGCGGCCGCCTTTTGGAAGTGGGCTCTGGAAATGCCATTGACGAATTCAGCCGGCGCGATCCATCCATTCTACGACTCCCTTCGGTTTGATGTCACCGAATCTCAATCTTCTGACGTGTGGTTCCTGGGTGCGCCCGTCCACACCGAAGCTGCGCCCGTCCGCACG
>JANOHH010000452.1:0-1531 GCA_031406395.1 Verrucomicrobiota bacterium
GGAGCAGCGCGCTCCAGCACTTGAATCCAAGTATTATGGCCCATGGAAGTTGACCCCGCGGTACTGGGTGCATTTGCAGCGTGCAAATACGGTCGATGGTATGCCACGATCTCAACCGTGCCCACTTCGGATCCCAAAAGCCAGTTTGACGCCGACAGCAGCCGACATTGGTTTGCCACTACGCACTGGAGCGTCGTGTTGACGGCTAAACAAGGCGACGTTGCTGAAGCCGCTGGCGCGCTGGAGAAATTGTGCCGCGCGTATTGGCCGCCACTCTATGCTTATATCCGGCGCGCTGGCCACGACGCGACGGCGGCACAGGATCTGACCCAGGATTTTTTCGTGCGGCTGTTGGCTAAAGATTACCTCCAACATCTCCATCACCAGCGAGGTAAGTTCCGATCGTTCCTGCTGGCGTACCTCAAAAACTTCCTGTCCGAGCGACGTCGGAAGGCCGGGGCGCAGAAGCGCGGCGGCGGATGGGTGTTCGTTTCGCTGAACGCTCCGGCCGGCGAAGAGGGTTACCTGCTCGAACCCGTGGATGAGTTGACACCGGACCAGGTGTTTGAACGCCGGTGGGCCCAGACCGTCATGCAAACGGCGCTGGACCGGTTGCGAGAGGAATTCGTGGCGCGCGGTCAGGCAGCGTTGTTCGAGCGGTTGCAGGATTATCAGCCGCGCGAGCCGGGCGGGCAATCGTACGCGCAACTCGGCGAGGAGTTCGCGATGACGGAAGCCGCCGTCAAGTCCGCCGTGCAGCGGATGCGGCAGCGCCACCGCGAGCTGCTGCGGGAAGAAATTGCTCAAACAGTGACGCGCCCGGAGGAGATTGAAGAAGAACTCCGGCATTTCCGCATGTTGCTGGGCCGAGCGGGAGGCTGATTAAAACGTTCCGGTTTTTCTTCGGAACTTTCGGCCGTTTTTTGTCCTGTATCAGGAAAGACGGGGATCGTTCAATGGCCAGCGCTCCGGAGCCGCGTAGCCGCCGAGGTAACGAGGCGGATTTAGTCCGTTTTGGGGTGAGAATCCGCCTCCTCACGTCGGCTGCTACCCGCTCTCTGATACAGGATGCAAAACAACCGAAAGTTCCGAAGAATCGACGCCACGCCCGGGTCAGCCGCGCTCCCGGCCCAACACCACGCGGAAATGCCGGAGCTCTTCCTCGATTTCTTCCGGACGCGTGACCGTTTGGGCGATTTCTTCCCGCAACAACTCGCGGTGGCGCTGCCGCATCCGCTGCACGGCGGATTTGACGGCGGCCTCCGTCATGCCGAGTTCATCGCCCAGTTGCGCGCAAGACCGCCCGCCCGACTCGTGCGGCTGGTAATCCTGCAGCCGCTCGAACAAATCCGACTGGTCACGCGCCACGAATTCCTGGCGCAGCCGATCCAGCGCCGTTTGCAGGACGGCTTGCGCCCACCGGCGTTCAAAGACCTGATCCGGTGTCAGTTCATCCACGGGTTCGAGGAGGTAACCATCCTCGCCAGCAGGCTCGTCCAGCGAAACGAACACATAGCCACCGCCGCGCTTC
>JANOHH010000455.1:0-2056 GCA_031406395.1 Verrucomicrobiota bacterium
CCACCCGATCCAGCAAGGTGAGCGATGGATTGTTTTCTTCCGTGACTGGTCGCTGGATAAAGCAGCGGCATTTCCAGATGCCTTGACTCGCGTCGAACAGCTTGTGAAGCCAGAGCGAGAAACACAGAACGATATTCGGGCGCGGGGTTTATGGTGGCAGTTCAAACGCCCGACGATGGAAATTTATCGGCAAATCACCGGGCGTCCTCGTTGTTTCGTAACGGCTGTCACCACGAAACATTTGAACTTCGTTGCAGTTGATCCAAACCGCATTTTCCTAAAGACGCTCAAAGTATTCACCACCGACCGTTGGAGCGATTACGCTGTCGTGCAGAGCACGCTGCACGAAGTGTGGGCGCGAAAATACAGCGGTGCTCTTAAGCGCGATCTGCGCTATTCGCCCACGGATTGTTTCCTCACCTTCGCGTTCCCGCGTGACCCGGCGCACGAGACGGCGTAGGCCGCTATCGGCGAGACTTACCACGAACACCGCCGCGCGTTGATGCGCGACCTCTGGCTCGGCCTCACCGACCTCTACAACCTGTTCCACGACCCCGACCTCACGCCCGCACTCGTCACCGAATCCCTCGGCGACCGCGCCACCATCACCGGCGACGAAGGCTTCACCCGCCTCCTGCGCCTGCGCGACCTGCACCGCGAATTGGATCAAACCGTCCTCACCGCCTACGGCTGGCACACCGCGTCTGATTTCGGCCCGCCCCTCGCACTCGGCCACAATTTCCACGCCGTCGAATTCCTCCCCGAAAACGACCGCACCCGCTACACCATCCACCCGGATGCCCGCCGCGAGCTGCTGACTCGTCTTCTGAAATTGAATCACGCCCGCGCCGCGCAAGCCGAGCAAGTGGCAAAACAAGCCGCCATCGCCGCGCCCAAGAAAAAATCCAAACCCAAACAAGCCGTCGTCGCCACGCCCGTCATCGAACTCAACCTCGGCCTTGATGTGTTTGGCCGCGCGGCTATTCCAGTTGTACTGGAACGAAATCTGCCGAGTGGCAGAAGGGCGACGATGGGTGGAGCGCTTTACGCGATTCAACTTCTCCGTTCGCTCCTGTCGGAATCTGGTGGCTCAATCGCGTGGCCACGATTGGTGGATGCGTTCACGCTCGCTACTCAACCCGCGCTCATGCAGCAGCACACCAAGTCCGCTGATGCCGCGCGCGTGACGGCGTGGTCGAGACGTTGGAACGAATCACCGCCGCCCGGCAGTCTGCTCACAGCCATTGAGACGCTTGGTGCTGGCAATCTCAAAGCCGAACCTTACGATGATACTTGGATCATTAGCTTGCGTGACGCCCCGACGCAGAGTGCGGCGGAAGATGTGACTTATGATGCGTGGCTCGCGTTGCGCGTGCTTGGCTCTGCGCCCGCCGTGCCGCAAGCGAATCCCACCCTGGTCATCGCCGAGTTCAATCAATGGACAACGCGAATGGAGGCGCAATTAGTTGCATGAAACCGAACACCGAACCTCAACTGCCCGGTCTGGCTGACACCACGAAACTTTCCCTCGTGCCCGCCAAAGGCCACGAAGAACCGGCAGTGTGGTTGCGCAAGCTGGCCGTCCATTCGGACTGGCCTGCCGAATCGGGAACATTGCTCCGCGAGATTCGCCTGCGCCGGGGATTGAACGTGCTGTGGGCAGAACCCGCGCCGTCCGGCACGAAGAATCGAATGAGCGGTCACGCCACGGGGAAGACGACGTTTTGCCGACTCGTTCGATACGTGCTGGATGACGCGGATGCGGGGACGAAGGATTTTCGGCAGAGATTTCAGGCGAAGTTTCCGCGCGGCTGGGTATTTGGCGAAGTCATTGTGGCCGGGAAGCCGTGGCTCGTTGGCCGGCCTTTGGGACACATGGGGTTTCATCCATTCGCGCGGAAGGATGGTTCACTGGCGGACGCGACGGGCGCTCAACCCTTGCGCGGTGGGTATGACGATTATCGTGTGGCGCTTGCAGAAATGGCCTTTGGCAAACTGACGTTGCGAAATCTTTCCGGCACGAACCGCGAATTGACGTGGGAATGTCTCCTCGAAT
>JANOHH010000447.1:0-5270 GCA_031406395.1 Verrucomicrobiota bacterium
GCGCCTGAGCCGCATGAAGCGACCCGGCCAAGGCCAAAAGTGCCAAGGTTGAAATTTGCCGGATTTTTGAAGAATTGGTCTTCGACCGACCGGTGAACATTCCAAAAGCGATTAAGAGTAAGATGAAGTTTACGATTAAGACCGAAATATATCCGCCTGCCAAGTGCAGGCACACCGGAGGGGTACGGTAATGGGGACCCGATAAACTGCCCCGCACCGCTACCTCAACTCCGGTTCCGCCATTTCCTTGGGCGTCACGAAGATCGGCGGTGCATCTTGCGCTCGTTTCACGGAGCCCGTTGTCCAACGCAGCGCAAGATCAGCCAAACTCGGGCACGACGAAGTCCTCCGACGGTTTGTAGCGCGGCGCGGGACGCGCGCCTTCGATGTACTCAAAGACTTTGCCTTCGTAGTTTCGAATCACCACACGATCGGCGGCGTGGCTCAGGACGTACTCGGGGCTGACCGGCACCTTGCCCCCGCCACCGGGGGCATCAATCACGTACTGCGGCACGGCGTAGCCCGTGGTGTGCCCACGCAAGCCTTCCATGATTTCCAAGCCTTTGGCGACGCGAGTGCGCAGATGCGCCGAACCGGAGATCGGATCGCACTGGTACACGTAGTAGGGCTTGACGCGGCACATCAGCAGTTTCTGCACGAGCGCACGCATTACGGTCACGTCGTCGTTGACCCGCTTGAGCAGGACGGATTGGTTGCCCAGCGGGATGCCGGCATCGGCGAGGCGGCCCAGGGCGTCACGCACCTCGGTCGTCAGCTCGCGCGGGTGATTCGAGTGGATGCTGACAAACAGCGGGTGAAATTTCTTCAACATCGCGCAGAGTTCAGGCGTGATGCGTTGCGGGAGAAAAATCGGGATGCGCGTGCCAATCCGGATAAACTCCAGGTGCGGAATCGCGCGCAGCCGGGTCAGGAGATCTTCCAGCTTTTCGTCGCTGAACAGCAACGGGTCGCCGCCGCTCAGCAGGACGTCGCGCACCTCGGGATGTTGCGCGATGTAGGCAAGTTGCTTATCGAACTCGGGATGGAAGTCGTAGCCGGCGGCGTTGCTGACGAGTCGGGAACGCGTGCAATACCGACAATACGCCGCGCACCGGTCGGTGACGAGAAACAAGACGCGGTCGGGATAGCGATGAACAAGGCCGGGCACGGGCGAATGGGAATCTTCGCCGCACGGATCGCTCATTTCCCAGACGGCGGTGTGGGTTTCCTCGACGCGCGGAATCACCTGACTGCGGATGGGGCAGTTCTCGTCCGCTGGGTCAATGAGGTTGAAGAAATACGGCGTGATGGCGAGGGCAAGTTTATGATTCGCCAATTTGGTCCCGGCATATTCCTCCGGGGTGAGCGTCGGCATCAGGCGCACCAGTTGTTCCAGCGTGGTGATCCGGTGCTTGAGCTGCCAGCGCCAGCTGTTCCAGTCGGCGTCGGCCACGTCGGACCAGAAACCGCGTCCCGCCGGGACGAATTGCTTGAGGGCGTTAAGACGGTCTGAGGCGGGTGGCTCGTCGTTTCCTGCAGACTGGGCTTCGGTATGCATTTTTTCCGTAGCGCACTATAGATTTGAACTTCGTACTGTCAAGTTGACCGGTGAATCCGTTTCACGCTCAACGGGCAAGGGACGATCATCGATCGGGTGCGGCCAAGGCGGTCGAAGGCATGGTCGGGGAATTGCCGGGCTTGAGCCGGAGGGTGGCGCGCCGGGCGTCGAGCTCATCGAGCTGTTGGGTAGCCTCGCCCGCAACCTTGGCCACGCTGGGAGAAAACAACCAGAGCTTGGCAAAGGTGGAGGCCGCCCGCTCGCGGCGCTCGAGATAGCTGGTGAGTGCGCGGCGGTATTCGCTCACCAGCACCGTGTATTGAGGTGCTACCCGTGTCTGGGCCATTTCCAATTCCTTGATTTTGCCGCGGATCATCGCCGTCTGACGCAAGGGTTCCCATTCGCGAATGACGGTTTGCAGCGTTACGTCCGAATGTGTGGGGAGATCGTCGCGGGCGCGGCGGACAGCGACGTTGGCGCGCAAAAGGTCCGCGAGCTTTTGCGAACTTTCCGCGGCCGTCCAAAGGTGCATGGGATCGCGTCCGACGAAATGCACGGCCTGCAAGGTCCACCATTTTTCGACCGCCAGTTGATTCGCAAATTCCGAAGAAAAGGCCCGCAGGAAAGTCGTCTGCCAGTTGTAACAGCCCGCCAGCTCGTTGATCATCACTCGTAAATGCTCCCGCCCCTGCGGCAACGCCAGCAGTTCGGTCACAAACACCTGCGCGCTGCACCGAAACGCTTCCCCCGCGTCGCTGTCAATCTGATCGGCGCCGGGCCAGCTCAGTTCCGCGATCGATAGCGGCGGCCGGTCACTCAACACGCGGCGCGCAATTTCCAACGGATCGCGTCGGCGGGTCTGAATGAAGGTAGGATCAAGCATCAACGCGCCGAAACTTTGAGTGGGCGGAGACAAAATAATTTCCGCCGCGCGCGAGTTGAGCAGTTGCTGGGCGAGCCCCTCGGTGAGCCAGGCGGGAATTTCCGCCACATGTTCGCTGGCCGGACGATTGGCCATCTCCTGCAAGAGCACCTGCACCAGCACGCGTACCAGTCGTTGCCGCTCCACCTGAGGCGGCAGCTCCAGGCGATAAATCCAATTGTTACCGAAGCGTTCCGTGGTGTAGGCGAAGTCTTTGTCCGAGCCGCGTGGCGGCCGGATTGTGACGTAGACGAGCCCTCGCGATTTGGCCGTGACACCCAAATCCGCGTACAGCGCCTGCTTGAGACGCTCGCACGTAACGGCGAGAAACGAAGGCTCCAGAGCCAGGAGGTTTTGATTTGCACGCGCCGGGCCGGGCTTTGCGCCGGGCATAACCTCAGGCCGGGCGTCGGTGACAATGAATTGCCCAGACACACTGCGCACGGGCCGGTTTGCGGGCAGGCCCGTCTGTGCCGGGATCGTCAGCTGGGCGGCGAGGAGCAGGGCGATGACGGCAAGGCATTTCATGCGGCGAACCGCGACCGACGCCCGTCAGGTTTTCGCACCGGTCGACTTGGCCGGTTTGGACTCCGGTTTCGCGGCGGGTTTGGCGGGGGCGGAAGCTTTGCTGTCGCTGCTGGCCGCGGCGGGTTTGGCGGCGTCGGAATCTTTTTTTGCGGCCTGCTTGTAACCTTCGCTGCGATAATCGGTGATGTAGAAGCCGCTGCCCTTGAAGATCAGCCCGCCGCCCGTGCTGATCTTGCGCTTCACGCGGCCGCGAGCCCATTTCTTTTCCGCACAAACTTCCTTCAGGCAGGTGGTCAAGGCCGCATCTGCGATGGGTTGAAACTTCTCAAATTCGTGTCCGCATTTCGCGCAGACGTATTCGTAGGTCGGCATATAGAGCGATGTTAATAGGCGGACGGGACGGAAAGGTCAAGCGGTTGCGGTTCCGGGTTGCTTACTGAGGGCGGCGTTTTTTCTTCGGATGGCCTTTGATGTCGCGCAATAAAAACTGCGCGAGCCGACGCAGTCGGGTCTCCACGTCCAGCGCTTCCAGGATGGCCTGCCGATCTTCCCCACCGGCGAGGACGGCGCACGAAACCAGATCGGCCGCCTGTTCCGGATCGGTGATGGAATCCAGATAACCGACGACTTCCTTCGCGGAAAATGCCGGCGGCGACTGCCCGGACTGCCCGGGCTGCTGATGCGACACGAGCGGAAAGGGAAACGGCATTCCGAGTTGAACCCGTTCCTTCAGGAGCTCCCGCACGGTGACCAGCAGCGCGTCGGCGGTGGTCGTGTCGCACGGAAGCGTCGGCAATGGGGTGATCCGGTGGATGCGATAGGGCCGGAAGCGCACGGCCTTCTCCAGCTTTACGCGGGTCAAGCCTTGCAGGATCAGGTGCGACGTGCCGTCCTTGTGAGCAACGGACACCCGAATCAAGCCCAGGCCGGCGACTTCCGTTGGCATTTCGCGACTGCTGCCGGGTCGCCGCATGGCGACGGAGAGGAGGCGGTTGGAGTGCAGGGCATCAGCCAGCATCTGCCGATAGCGCGGCTCGAAAATGTAAAGTGGCAGCAACGCTTGGGGAAACAACGTGGCGTTGGGCAAGGTCATTACGGGCACTTCGCTCGGCAAATCCATGGTCACAATATAGGAGACAGCCGCACGGGCGCAAGCTTGCTGCAAGCACCCCCTTCCGGTTGTCGTTCAGTCCCGCACCCGCCGCGCGAGGCAGTTTCGTTAGCGCCGGCAAATTCCGAGTTCGTTCCCTTCCCACGCACTGGCTTCGGAAGCGCGGATGCACCTTTCGGATTGAAGGCCCCGTTGGCCCAGCCGTGGATTGGTGCCGAATGGGTTTAACCCTTCTCTTTCAAGGCAAAACGACCCTGCGCCAGTCTGACGCCGCCGTTGTCACCGAAATGCCGCACACCGGTCCGCATGGCCATCCCTTCTTGAAGACTCAACCTTTTCCTCACGTTACCCCCTGCGCAACAACACCCTTGCTGCTGAGTTTTTCGGATTGTTAATCCGTCGGGCAGGGAAACGGTTCGCCGCCGAATGCCATTCGGGGTTGCGACACAGCACCGAGAGCAGATTGAACCGCTGCTCCGGCATTGCGGCTCTGGTTTCACCTGCTATACTCACCCCGCTCCAACTGGGGCGAACTTGATTTAAAATGTCCATCTTGAAAATAATTCTGGTCGTATTGGAAGCGCTGTTCGCGCTGAACCTGCTCATCTTTGTCCACGAACTCGGCCATTTTCTCGCCGCTCGTTGGCGCGGCATGAAGGTGGAGCGGTTCGCCATTTGGTTCGGTAAACCGATCTGGAGCAAAAAGATCAACGGCGTGGAATACGCCCTCGGCTGGATTCCCGCCGGCGGTTACGTCTCGCTGCCGCAGATGGCGACAATGGAAGCCATCGAAGGCAAAACGGAAAACACCGCCGAGCAGCTGCCCAATGCTTCGCCGTTGGACAAAATCATCGTGGCGTTTGCCGGCCCCCTGTTCAGCTTCTTGCTCGCAATTGTTTTCGCCGTGATCGTCTGGCAGGTGGGCAAACCTGTTAGCGTCGCCGATGCAAAACCGACGCTTGGCTGGGTGGTCCCCGACGGTCCAGCCTGGAAGGCCGGCCTGCGTCCGGGTGACACCATTGTAACGATTGACGACCGGCCGGTGACAGCGTTCGGCCCACCGACGCAAGACAGCATCACCTGGCGCGTCATCACCAGCGAGAATACGAATCTCGCCATCAGGTACGTGCGGGATGGTCAGGAAAGACTGA
>JANOHH010000493.1:0-1444 GCA_031406395.1 Verrucomicrobiota bacterium
CTTCGAGGAAATGCAAAAGCGCCAGCGCCAGTACGAGCTGATCCTGAATTCGGCCGGCGAGGGCATTTGTGGCATAAACCCCGGCGGCATCATCATCTACGCCAATCCGACGGCGGCGCGGCTGATGGGGCTCGAGGTCAAGACGATGGTCGGCCGCAAGGAAGTTGAGGTGTTTGGCGATCTGGTCCGGGACGACGTGACCACCGCGCTGAGCCTGGCCGTCGGCACCCCGATGGACGTGGTCCTAAAACGGACGGATGGCGCGAACTTCAACGCGGAATTCATGCGCTCGCCGATCCATGAGAATGGAGGACTGGTCGGTCGCGTGGTGCTGTTCAAGGACATCACCGAGCGAAAACAATCGGCGGAAGCATTGGAAATCAAAGCCGCGGAACTGAGCCGTTCCAACGCGGAGTTGGAGCAGTTTGCCTTCGTCGCCTCGCATGACTTGCAAGAACCTTTACGGAAAATCCGCGCGTTCGGCGACCGTCTGAAAACAAAATGTGAGGCCGCCTTGCCGGAAGAAGGCGCGGATTATCTCGGGCGTATGCAGAACGCTGCGGCCCGCATGCAGACGTTGATCAATGATTTGCTGACGTTCTCGCGGGTCATCAGCCGCACCGAACCGTTTGCGCTCGTGGATTTGGCTCAGATCACCCGGGAGGTGTTGGGCGATCTGGAGGTGCGCATCGAAAAGTCGGGCGCCGAGATTGTCGTTGGCGAACTGCCGAAGATTGAAGCGGACGCGCTGCAATTGCGGCAACTGCTACAGAATCTAATTGGCAATGCCCTCAAATTCCAGACACCGAACGCCAAACCGAAGGTGGAGATTAGCGGAAGAATCGTGACAAGGCGCGAAGGAAACGTTCCGGCCCACCGGGAATTGGACAAGCCGGCCCCGAGTCTCGCGCCCGACGAACAGCCGTTTTTCCAACTCACCATCCGGGATAATGGCATCGGCTTCGACGAGAAGTATCTGGATCGCATCTTCGCCGTGTTTCAACGTCTGCATGGCCGGCAGGAGTATGAAGGCACGGGCATCGGTCTGGCGGTTTGTCGTCGCATTGTGGATCGCCACAAGGGTGCCATTACGGCGAGGAGCAAACCAGGTGAAGGGGCGACGTTTTATGTGGCGCTCCCGTTGCAACACCCGGCCAAGAATAAATCTCCGTCATGATTGACCTTAACATTCAGCTCATTCTGATGGCGGAGGATGACGCCGATGATCAACTGCTGGTGCAGGAGGCCTTCGCCGAGTGCGGCGTGAAGGAACAACTGCGTTTTGTGGCCGATGGCGAGGAGTTGATGGACTACCTCATGCGGCGCGGTCAATACGCCAGCGCCGAAGCCGCCCCCCGCCCCGGCCTGATCCTGCTGGACTTGAACATGCCGCGCAAAGACGGACGCGAGGCGCTCAAAGAAATCCGCGAACACCCGGACCTTC
>JANOHH010000531.1:0-3641 GCA_031406395.1 Verrucomicrobiota bacterium
GACACAGCTTTCGGTCGTGAACAGTCTAATTCGACCGGCGGGACTCGCACCCGCGTGGCAGCCAGCTTCACCGGCGCACGCCGACTCCATGCAGTGGGCGTGTGAGTAGAAGCAACGCCTCGTCGCTTCCCGCTACCGCCCCAATGGCATAGGTTCGATTTAGTCAGCCCCCGCCAATTGTCAAGAGTTCCGCGATGTTACCGGTTAAAATTCTATTGGAAAAACAATAAATAAACTCGGTGGCAATTTACCCGTGAAGACCAAAGTCGTTCCTTTCGCCGCCCTGCTGGGCTGTTTTTTTGTCGGCTGCCTGGCCCCACCACCGTGCATGATGGCCCAGGGCAGCGTCACCGTCCGCGTCGTGGCGGCAAACCTGACTTCCGGCAACAATCAGCGTTATGAAACTCCCGGTTTGAACATTTTGAAAGGGCTCAAACCGGACGTCGTGGCGCTGCAGGAGTTTAATGTCAGCAATAGTTTTGGCCTGAATACACCCAATGCCCTGAGCAACATGGTGGCGACGACTTTTGGCACGAACTTCGTTTACTATCGCGAACCGTACACGGCCAACGGTGACCTACCCAATGGCATCATCAGCCGCTACCCAGTGCTGGCCAGCGGTTCGTGGGTGGACAGTGATACCGGCGTGAATAACCGCGGCTTTGCCTGGGCCAGTATAAATGTTCCTGGAACAAACGACTTGTATGTGGTCAGCGTTCATCTCAAGGCCAGCAGCGGCAGCGCCAATGAATTGCGCCGCGCCGCCCAGGCCGCTGAACTCAAGACGCTCATCGGCTCCAATTTTCCTCCCAACGCCTGGATCATCGTCGCCGGGGACATGAACATCTACGATCAAAGCGAGGGCGCGGTTTCCACTTTCGCGACCTTCCTCAGCGACACCCCAGTGCCTGCGGATCAGAATGGAGATTCCGACACCAATGCCAGCCGCAGTGAACGCTATGACCGCGTGCTGCTCAGTTTTTCGATGACCAACCTGCTGGTTTCCGTGGTGCTGCCCTCGCGCACCTACCCGAACGGGCTGGTCTTCGATTCACGCGTTTACACCAGCCTGACGGATGTGGCGCCGGTGGTTATTGGCGATTCCGGCGTGAGCAACATGCAACACATGGCTGTGGTTCGAGATTTCAAGATTCCAATCGCCACCGCCAACCCTCCCGCACTTCCGCCGGTGCTTAGCACTCCGGTGCTTTCGGGCGGGCTATTTCAATTCCACCTCACCGGCAGCGCAGGATCTAATTACATCGTGCAAGCTGCCACGGATCCCATCGCCGCCGACTGGGTTCCGTTGCGGACAAACGCCGCGCCATTTATTTTTGCGGTATCCAATGTTTTCTCGTTCCCGCAACGTTTCTATCGCGGACGGGTCGCGCCTTAGTTCACTCCCCGGCCCGGCTGAGGATTTCGCCGACTTTCAGGCGGGTCCGCAACCGTTGGCCGGCCTGCACCCGCTTGGCCTCGCTCAAGATTTCACCAGTCGCCGCATCCATCGTGATGGAATAGCCGCGCGTCAACACCTGCTCCGGCCCCAGCAACCGCAGCCGGGCCGCCGGGGTGGCAAAATGATTTCGGGCATTGGCGAGCTGATGCCGCCCGCGTTCCCGCAACCGCCGCACGGCCAGGTGCAATTCGTCGCGCCGCTGCTGCAACAACTCGCCCGGCCGTACCCGCAACAACCGCGTCGCCAGATTCTGCCAGACCACCCGCTGCCCGCGCACCTGCTGCTTGGCTGAGCGGAGCAGGCCGCTCTGCAAATCATCCAACCGCTGCGATTGCTCGTCCAGCCGGCGACGGGGATGCGCCCGCAACATCCGCTGCGTCACGCTTTGAAAATCTTCCTGTTCCCGCGCGAGCCGTTGCCGAACGCGGAAGTTCATCACCGCCGCCGCCTCGGCGACAAACTGGCGGCTGGCAAACACCCCTTCCGTGATAATCTCCGCCGCCGCGCTGGGCGTCGCCGCCCGCAAATCCGCCACAAAATCGGCAATCGAGAAATCAATCTCGTGGCCCACCGCCGACACGACGGGAATGGCCGATTCAAAAATCGCCCGCGCCACGGCTTCTTCGTTGAAGGCCCATAAATCCTCCAAGCTGCCGCCCCCGCGGGTGATGAGAATCAGGTCAAGTGCGGAGTACGGAGTGCGGAGCGCGGAATTGAATTCATTCAACAGGCGGATCGCCACGGCAATCTCCGCGGCCGCGCCCTCGCCTTGCACCCGGCAGGGAACGAGGATGATTTCCAACCCGGGATGGCGGCGTTGAATCACATGCAGGACGTCGCGGATCGCCGCGCCCGTGGGCGAAGTGACCAGGCCGATGCGTTGCGGGTAGGCCGGCAACGGACGCTTCCTTTCGGTCGCGAACAAGCCTTCCGCCGCCAGCCGCTGCTTGAGTTGCTCGAACTTGAGCTGCAACGCGCCCACGCCCTGCAACTCGACGGCGCGCACCAGTAATTGATATTGTCCGCGCGCCTCGTAGACCGTTACTTCGCCCTGCACCAAAACTTTCTGGCCGTCCTGAAGCTGAGCGCGCTGCGGCACGGGCTCCTGGCGAAACAAAACGCAACTCAATTGCGAGCCGGCATCCTTGAGCGTGAAGTACATGTGACCGGAACTTTGCGCCCGCAGATTCGTGATCTCACCGCTGACCCAGAGCGAACCAATCTGCTTTTCCAGCAACCGCTTGACCTGCGTGGTGAGTTCGCTGACCGAGAGCACGCGGCGGGTTGGTTCGGTCGGAAACAATTCACCAAAGTTCCATTGCGATTTCACCGGCTTGCTCATGGCCTGGGCGGTGGGCTAGCTAGGCCCCAGCAATCCGAGCTGTTCGATCGCGGCGCGGGATATCGCCGGATCCGTCTGGAGAATCACCTGCCAGCCGCGGGCGGCACCGGCGTCCACGTTTTCCGGACGGTCGTCGAGATAGAGGATCTCGGCGCCACGCTTGCCCGTCATGGCTTCGAGGGCTTCGTAAATCCGCGCGTCCGGCTTCATCGAACCCACTTCGTAGGACAGAATGTAACCATCGAAGTTGGCGAAAAACGAAAAGTTCCGGCGGATGTGCTCGATGGCGAGGTCATTCGTGTTCGAGAAAATGAAAGTTGGAATGCCTCGCCGCCGCAGTTCGGCGTGCAGGGCAATCATCGGCGGCATTTCGCTGAAGATATCCGCGAAGAAAGCGCCGAATTCGGCCAAGCTCCCGCGATAGCCGGAAAACTGCCGCACTTCTTCAAAAAACTCCTGCCGGGTCATCGGCCCGGTTTCGTAGCGGTAGAGCAGCGGCGATTGGCTGAGGAATTCATGCACCTCCACGGCGGGCTTTGTCGCCTGGGCGGCGATCCGACGCGTGGCAATGGAGTAGTCGAAGTCCAGCAGTACTTTGCCGAGATCGAAAACAACGATGGCGGGAGAGACGGGTGGCATTCGCTAGTGCGGGAAGAACGGGAGAATCGTCATGAATGGGTTGCCGCCGGAACTTGATTGATTCTGAATATCAGGGCAGCAGGAAAGTGCGGTAATATTTGCTCTGCCCGGGCGCGCTTTCGTCCAGCCACAGATAGGGTGTGCTCGTCAAGAGAACGTTCGCCTCCGCATTCCAGTTGGTCAGGTTCGGGGAGGATTCAA
>JANOHH010000602.1:0-2079 GCA_031406395.1 Verrucomicrobiota bacterium
CGTTAATCCGGTGGCCTCGGCGCATTTCAATTTCACGATGCCCGAGCCGATGGGTGTGGTGGTCGTACTCGCGCCCGACCAGCCATCCCTAGTCGCCCTCGTTGCGCTTACGGCGTCCGTAATTCTGAGCGGCAACACCGCGATCGTCATGGCGTCCGGCTCCTCGCCGTTGCCGGCTGTGACGTTCAGTGAGATTCTCGCCACGAGTGATCTGCCGGGTGGCGTGGTGAACCTGCTCACCGGCAAACGCGCCGAACTCTTGCCCCACATCGCCGGGCACCTGGATGTGAATGCAATTGTGGACGGCACGGGCGACGCCGAGACCGGTGCCAAGTTGCAAGCCGGCACGGCCATTAACCTGAAGCGTTACGCAAATCACTCGCTCGCCGCCGCCGATTGGTTCACCGCCAAGGCCGAAAGCCCTTATTGGATTCTCGATACCATCGAGTTCAAGACCGAGGGGCATCCGATCGGACTGTGAGGTCCTAGAAAACCGGTCTCCGCACCGGCGGGAGACCGCGGTAACAGTAATTTGCGGGCGGAGCGCGGACGGTTCTCCGCCCGCACCGCGGCGAAAGCATGGCTTGCATGGTTTTCAGTTTTTCCAATCGTTGAACCTAAGCCACGTTCTGCGACCGGGCGCGCTCCGATGCTGCCATGCCCGCCCAGAAACTTCCGCTTCGACATTTGCCGGACATATCGCCACATTAGACACTAGATATATGCCTTTTACTAAATTTGGTCTTTCGCCGGCGGTACTCGAAGGCGTGAAGGCGATGGGTTACGTGGACCCCACGCCCATCCAACTCCGTGCCATCCCGCTGATCATGGAAGGGCGTGACGTCATCGGCAGCGCCCAGACCGGGACCGGTAAGACCGCCGCGTTCGCCCTCCCGATCCTTTCCAAACTGGATCAGCATCAGCCCCAGACGCGCCTCCTCGTGTTGGAGCCGACCCGCGAACTCGCCGCCCAGGTCGAGACCGCCATTCGCGATTTCGCGCGCTTCACCAATCTGCGCATCGCCGTGATCTTCGGCGGCGTCGGTTACGGCAAGCAGAACGATGCCCTCCGCACCGGCGTGGATGTTCTGGTCGCGACGCCCGGCCGCCTGCTGGATCATATGCAGCAAGGCAACTGCAAGCTCGACCGGGTGCAACATGTCGTCCTCGACGAAGCCGACCGCATGTTGGACATGGGTTTCCTGCCGGATGTGCGCCGCATCCTCGAAAAATGCCCGCGCCAACGGCAAACGTCATTGTTCTCCGCCACGATTCCGCCCGCGATTGAAACCCTCATCCAGTGGGCCATGCAGAACCCGGAAACGGTGGAAATCGGCGCCCGCCGGACCCCCGCCGAAACCGTCAAGCACGTCATCTATCCGGTTTCGGACACACAAAAGACCGATCTGCTCGTCGCGTTGCTTGAACGGGTGAATTACGATTCGGTCATCATCTTTTGCCGCACCAAGCACGGCGCGGATCGCGTTGCACAGATGCTCAAGCGCAACAACCACTCTGTGGCCGTGCTGCATTCCAATCGCACGCAGAGCGAACGCGAGCAGGCCCTACTGGGCTTCCGCGAAGGCCGCTTCGAAGTCCTCGTGGCCACGGACATCGCCGCGCGCGGCCTTGACATCGCGGACGTGAGCCACGTCATCAACTACGACGTGCCACATCATCCGGAGGATTACATCCACCGCATCGGCCGTACGGGCCGGGCGGAAGCCTCGGGCGACGCGTTCACGTTGATGATCGCGGAGGATGCCAATCATGTTTTCGCCATCGAACGCTTCATCAACCAGAAAATCGCGCGGGTAAAGCTGGAGAATTTTGATTATCGCTACACGGCGTTGTTCGAGCAGGACAAACCCGGCGCGAAGAGCGGCTACACCGGCAGCGCCCGCGCGGTGCGGGTTCATGGCGGCTATCACTTCGCTCCCGGCCGGCGCCGGAAGTAAGGCAGATCCGGCGTCCTTGCGCTTGTGGATAGAGGGCAGAGGGCTGCGTAACAATCCATAAAGTAAAGGGGTCGGTTCTTAAAGGGGTCGGTTCTTAAAGGGGTCGGTTCTTAAAGGGGTC
>JANOHH010000611.1:0-1400 GCA_031406395.1 Verrucomicrobiota bacterium
TCCCAATCCGATGGGGCGAGGGTAGCGTCGGGCCTCGCCCCGGTCGAGGCGGAGAGGGAAGGCAACGACGGCATCATTTTCACGAAGATACTTTGCAGCGGGGGGACGACGGCAGCGGTGGGGCGGGCGAAGGATTGCCAAGCGGGCGACATGTCGCACGTTGCGCCATTCCTTCGCGACCCATTTACTGGAAGCGAATGCGGACATCCGGACGGTGCAGGATTTACTGGGTAACCGGCATGTCACATCGATGCGGCGTTACAAGCAAGTCTTGCAGATGCCGGGGAAGGGGGGCCAGAGCAAGTTGGATGGGTGGGGCGCGGAGTGAGGAGTGCGAAGTCTACGTAGCGGGATTAAGAGGAAGATAAAGATGAAGACCGGGACGGGGAAGCGAGTTCCTGCCAGAGCAACGCACCGAGGCGCTGGCCGCGGGCGAAGATATCCAGATCAAATTTTTCGTTCGGGGAATGGGCGTTGTCGTCGGGCAGGGCGAGACCGAGAAGAAGCGTGTCCGCGCGGAGAATTTTCTTGAACTGATTCACGATGGGAATCGAGCCGCCCTCCCGGAGCAATACCGGTTCGCGCCCGAACGCCGTGCGTAACGCTCGCAACGCGGCCTGCGCATCGGCGCTTTTCGGCGAAACGAGATAGGCTTCGGCGCCGTGGCCGGATTTGATTTCCAGAGTCACGGTCGATGGACAGTGCTTTTTGAGAAAAGCGCGCACCAGTTTGTTTATTTTCGCCGGTTTCTGGCCGGGGACGAGGCGCGCGGTGATCTTGGCGCGCGCCCAGGCGGGCACGATCGTCTTGCTGCCTTCGCCTTGATAACCGCTGGTGAGCCCGTTGATTTCAAACGTGGGCCGGGCGGCGCGTTGTTCGTTGGGCGTGAAGCCGCGTTCGCCGAAGAGTTCGGGCACGCCGAGAAACTTGCGATAGGCGGCGCGGTTGAACGGGAGGCGGGCGAGTTCCTTCCGCTCGTAGGCGGAAAGTGGAATCACGCCTTGGTAAAATCCGGGAATCGTGATCCGACCGTTGGCATCGTGAACTTTGGCGAGCAACTGCGCGAGCGCGGTGGCCGGGTTTTGTACCGAACCGCCGAAGATGCCGGAATGCAGATCACGCGCGGGGCCGCGCAGCGTAATTTCAAAGGCCGTGATGCCACGCAGGGCGTAGGTGAGCGCGGGATGCCTCGGGCTGGGCATGCCCGTGTCGGAAATGACCACGGCGTCGCAGCGCAACTCGGCGCGATGCTGCAACAAAAATGCGCCCAGGCTTTTGCTGCCGACTTCCTCTTCGCCCTCAATGACGAAGGTGAGGTCGCAGGGAAGTTCGGTCCCGGTTTTTAGATATGCTTCGACCGCTTTGAGGTGGGCGAGGTTCTGGCCTTTGTTGTCGCTCGC
>JANOHH010000635.1:0-3716 GCA_031406395.1 Verrucomicrobiota bacterium
GGGACCGCCCGCGCTCCGGAAAAGGCTTACTCGCCCAGATTCCGCCGGAGCAACGCTTGGAGTTTGGCGGGCGAGATAATGGTGACGACCTTGCCTTTGACCGTCAGGAGTTGTTGTAGGCGGAATTTGGCCAGCGTGCGGGAAAAGGTTTCGCTGACCGTGCCCAGTTCCGCCGCGAGCACACGCTTGGTCATGGTGAGTTCAATCCGCACGGGTTGGTTGCCCTGCGCGTTGGGGCAACGCTTGATCAGCCAATTCGCCAGCCGCGTCTCGACATCTTTCAGGGTCAGATCCTCCAGTTGCACGACGAGCACGCGCAGATGGCTGCTCATCGAGCCCAACATCCGCAACGCCAGTTCGGGTTGCCGCTTGAGCAGGGCGAGAAACCCCGCCTTCTGCACCAGCAACACTTGCGTTGACTCAATGGCGCGGGCGTCGGCGGGATAACCTTTCTCGGTGGCGAGCGCCGCCTCCGCGAAAGATTCGCCAGCCCGAAAGACATGAATGACCTGCTCCTTGCCGATCGCGCTGACGCGATGCACGTTGATCGCGCCGCGCTGGATGATGTAAAACCCATGCGCCAGACCGCCTTCGTGGAAAAGATACTCATCCTTGGCCAGCGACTTGAGTACCGTGACCGCGGCGATATTCTCCAAGTCGGGCAACGGCAAACCCGTGAACAACTGGCAACTGCGCAGTGTGTTGACCAAGCCGATCTGTTTGAGCTCCGCAAAGTTATTGGGCATGGACCGGAGTCTAAACCGGCGCGCGCCAAAAATAAACAATCCAATCGCTGCCCGACCCGCGCTCGACTTTGGAGGCGAAGCCCTCGCCGCCGAGTCGCTCGATGAGCGGGGACGGCAGAAATGGCGCGACGACGATGAGACCTTCGTCCGGTTCGAGCGCATTCACACGCTGAAAGATCTCCGGAAACGGCTCGATCCCGTTGCGCAACAGTTCACGCACGTCGAAGCGTTTGAATTTGTTTTGTGGCGGCATCACAGTAGGCTTAGTCGAACCTCCATCATCTTGCGCTGAACTTCTTTCACAAGCCTTGACTTGGATCAAGGAGTTGCCCGCAACTCCGTCCCATGCTCACCGAAATGAAACCACTGCACTTGGCTTTGGGTTTGTTTGTTTTGGTAGCTTTCACTGGCGTCAGCCAACTCCCGGCGCCCGCGGCGGCGAATGACGCCGGGCGGGGACAGGCGGTCTACGACCAGCATTGCGCCGCGTGCCACGGGCTGACGGGTGACGGCAATGGTCCCGCCTCCGTGTGGCTCCATCCCCGGCCGCGCAATTTCAGCGTGGGATTGTTCAAAATCAAATCCACGCCTGGCACGGCGTTTCCGACAGACGAGGATTTGTTGCAATCCGTCACCCGCGGCCTGGCGGGCAGTTCCATGCCGAGCTTTTCCTACCTCACCGAACCGGAGCGGCGTGACGTGGTGCAATACGTCAAACACCTCACCGCCTACAAGGATCCCTCCGGCAAACTGGTCAACCGCTTTGAGGAGGCAGCCGCCAACGGTACCTTGGCCAAACCGGTGGATGTGCCCGCCGAACCGGCGGTAGGCGTGCAGGAACTCACCGTGGGCCGGGACATCTACAAGAAGATGGCGTGCGCCCTCTGCCACGGCGAAACCGGTGCGGGCGACGGCTCCCAAGTGCCTTCGCTCAAGGATGCGGCCGGCCTACCCGTGCGCCCGCGTGACTTTAACACCGGCCTGTTCCGTGGCGGCCACACCGGGCGCGACCTCTATCTCCGGATCAATAATGGCCTACCCGGTACGCCGATGATCCCCTACGGCGACGGCACCATGAAGCCCGAGGAACGCTGGGCGCTCGTGCATTATGTGCAATCGATCCGCCGCACGGACGTGGCCGTCAATGATCTGCTCGCGCCGGAGGACAGCGCGATTCGCGTGCTGAAAGTGGCAAAACTGCCAACCAACCCGGTGGACCCGGCTTGGGAAGCGCGCGACCCCGTGCGCGTGCCGCTCAATCCGCTGTGGCCCGAGCCCAACCAGATTTACGCGGTGGCCGTCTCCGCTGTCACCGATGGCAAGAAACTCGCCGTGTTGCTTCAGTGGCGCGATGAGTTGCCGCAGAACACCGCCCTGCGGGTGCAGGATTTTCAGGACGGAGCGGCGCTGCAGTTTTCACTCTCGGGCAAATACGGTTTCCTCGGGATGGGCGACAAGGAAAACCCGGTGAACCTTTGGAGTTGGAAAGCGGGTTGGCAGGAAGCGGACGGCGGCACGCCCAGTATGGACTCGGTTTATCCCTCTATGCACTCGGATGCCTGGACATTCACCAATTACAACACGGCCGTCAGCGCGGGCAATGTCACCTCGCAACCGCACAAGTCGCCGGTTGAGGACGCCAACGCGGCGGGCTTTGGCTCGTTCAAGTCGCAGCCGCTCAAGCATCAGAACGTCCAAGGCAAGGGGATCTGGCATGACGGCTTCTGGAACGTGATCTTTATCCGCGAGCTGAAATCCAAGGACGCCGAGGACGTGAAGTTTGTGGCGGGCAAGCCCGTGCCGGTCGCGTTCGCGATCTGGAACGGCGAGCAGCACGACCGCAACGGGCGCAAGATGGTGAGCAACTGGTATCAACTGATTCTCGACGACAAGCAATCCAAGACGGCCCAACGCTAACCGACAATCCAAAAGCAACGCCATGAACGATAATCTCTCCCGCCGCTCTTTTCTCCAACGCAGCGGCCTGGTCGGCGCCGGGATCTCCGCCGCGCAATTCCTCCCGCTCCGCTTCCTCCAGGCGCAGCCGGCGGTGGACGACGTGCTCAACCCGCTCGCGCATTATCCGAATCGCAATTGGGAGCAGCTCTATCGCAACCAATACGCTTACGATCGTCAGTTCTCGTGGGTCTGCGCGCCGAACGACACGCACAACTGCCGCATCACCGCGCATGTCCGCAACGGCGTCATCGTCCGACTCGGTGAGCAATTCGACGTTCACACCTACACCGACCTCTACGGTAAGCACGCCTCCGCCGCCTGGGGCAATCGCCATTGCGCCAAGGGCTACACGTTCCACCGGATCCTCTATGGGCCGTATCGGCTGAAACATCCCATTGTGCGGCGCGGCTGGAAACGCTGGGCCGACGATGGATTCCCGACCCTCACGCCGGAGGTGAAGGCGAAATACAAGTTCGACACGCGCGGCACGGACAAGTTCGATCGCATCGCGTGGGACGACGCGTTCACCTACATCGCCATGGCCACCAAGGCCATTGCCACGCGCTACAGCGGCGAAGCGGGCGTGAAGCTCCTCGAATCACAGGGGTATCCGAAGGAGATGATTGATGACATGGGCGGCGCGGGCACACGCACCATCAAGATGCGCGGCGGCATGGGCCTGCTCGGCGTGCTCGGCAAATATGGCATGTATCGCCTGTGCAATTCGCTCGCACTGCTGGACGTAAATATCCGAGGGGTGAAGCCCGCGGACGCCAAGGCGGGCCGTATCTGGTCGAATTACACCTGGCACGGCGATCAAGCGCCCGGCCATCCGTGGGTGCATGGCTTGCAGAATTCCGAGACGGACTTCAACGATCTCCGCAATTCCAAGCTGATCATCATGAACGGCAAAAACCTCGTCGAAAACAAAATGGCCGATGCCCATTGGTTCGTCGAGGCGATGGAACGCGGCTGCAAGATCGTCGTCATCGCGCCCGAATACGGTGCGCC
>JANOHH010000645.1:0-2459 GCA_031406395.1 Verrucomicrobiota bacterium
GTGTCGGCGAAAATATTGCCAACCCCGCGCAACAGGGGATCATGCTTGAGCGAGGGCTCCACCACGCCGCGGGTGGCTTCCTTGTGATTGTCGCCGAGGTGGCTGACCCATGTTTCGCCCAGAACCTGACGTCCAAACCCGCCGGGCCAGACTTTGCTGTTGTGCGAGTAGCGGGCGTAGGCGGAATTGGTGGGGTTGTTGTACGCAAAAGCGTGCGTGCTGGTGCGCAGCGCGATGATCGGTTTGCCGGCGAGATAAGCGTCGACGAAATGCTTCATCACGTCGTCGGGATACTGGCGAAAGCGCAACATCATGAAGATGGCATCCGCGTGATCGAGGGCCTCCGCGCCGGTCAGGTTTTTCGAGGCGTTGGGACTGATCGTGCCGTCTTTGGAATCGAGGGAGAACAGCACGGTGCATTTGAAGCCGTGGCGGATGGCGAGAATCCTTGCCATCTGCGGGAGGCTTTCCTCGGAACGGTATTCCTCGTCCCCGGCCAGAAACACAATGTGTTTGCCCGCGCCCGGCCCGGACTTAGCTTCGTAAACCACAGTGTGCGCGGCGCGGACCGTGAGCACGGGTGACAGCAGCATCGCAGCAGCGCTGATGAAAGCCGTGATCTTCGGGTTCCTGATGGTAAGGCGGTTCACGTGAACAGGATGCTCGCCTTCGCGCCACACCTCAAACGGTTTTTTGGAATCGCGCGATCCCTGAGCATCGTCGCGTTTTGCGAAGCTTCTTCCGGAGCGCGGGCGGTCCCCGCCCGCAGCGCTTCGCCTGCGGGCTGACGTCTGGATTTTTCGACGCGTTTTCTGCGGTTCAGCCGCGGCGACGGGGGACCGGTCGCGCTCCTCTGGTTGCGGCTCCGCCGCGCTGGGCCGCTGGTGCCTTTTTGGCTGCCGGAACTGCGTTATCCAGGATCACTGGCGGCACCATGCGACCGGACTGGTTTCCGGCATGTTCAGCGGCAACTGTTTTATCAACAAAAATGGCCGACCCACGATGTGCTATCACCAGGTTGGCCAGGGCAACGCCATGGCGGTCGCCGTGGATGACGACCTGAACGAGTGGAAAAAACTGGAATCAAATCCCATCACGCCCAAGACCAAACCTGGCGATGTGCTCCACGACAAATACCGTTAGTGGGATCCGTTCGGCTGGCTGGAAGCCGATACCTACTACGCCATCTTCGGCGGGGAACACCCAGCCATCGCGAAAACGCCCACTCTCGGCGGCGAGTGGAAATATATCGGCGATCTCCTGGCCAATAGCGTTGCGAGCGTCTCGATCAACAAAGATGTGTCCTGCGCTGACTTCTTCAAGCTGGGCGACCAATACATGCTCCTGTGCATCAGCCATCGCCTTGGTTGCCGGTATTATCTTGGGGACTGGAAGGGCGAGCGGTTCCATCCGGCGTTTCATGAGAAGATGAGCTGGGTGGACCACTCTTACTTTGCCCCCGAGAGCCTGCTGGACGACAAGGGCCGACGGATCATGTGGGCTTGGATCTTTGACGCGCCCGGATTCAAGACGCGGGGCCACTATGGCTGGTCCGGCACCATGAGCCTGCCGCGCGTGCTCTCCTTGGGCCCGGATGGAATGCTGCGCATGAATCCGCCAGACGAAATCGAACGACTGCGCTACAACTGAAAGAAAAGAATGAACCTCACGGTCAAGGCTGACGCCGATCAGGTCCTTGACGGCATCACCGGACAAAGCTTGGAACTGGACCTGACCACGACCGTCAAGGACGCGACGCAATTCGGTTTAAAGGTCTGCTGCTCGCCCGGCGGTGAAGAACAAACCTTGATCTATTGCGACGCGGTCGAAAAGAAGCTGAAGGTGGACACCAGCAAATCGAGCCTCAGGGCGGGGCCAAAAACCGTTGAGGCTGGCTCTTTCGAACTGAAGGCCAATGAACCCCTCAAGCTCCGGGTGTTTGTGGACAAATCCGTGGTGGAAGTCTTCGCCAACGACGGACGCCAGGCGGTGATGCGGCGCATCTATCCGTCCCGCAAGGACAGCATCGGTGTGCGGTTGTTCTCCAACGGCGGCCCGGCCAGTGTTGCCAAAATCGAGACTTGGGATAGGATGCCATCGAATCCCTACTGAGGGAAAAATTGCCCGATGAAACTTGTCGCCACGCTGCTTGCCCTCGCGGCCCCTGTCGTCACCGGCATCGCGGCGTCGGCCGGGAACAAAGCATCCCCCGCGACACAACCGATCCGGATTTTCATCGTCGCAGGACAGTCCAATGCCGAAGGTCACAACCACATTCGGCAATACCACGCAGGCCGGGAGCCATTCCCGGCAACGCTCCGACAGCAACCCAATATCCGGTATTGGCCAGGAACCGACACCCCCGAGGCCAAAAGCAATTTATGGACGACCTTGCGGGTGGGCGCAACGGCGGCGACGCCGGCGGCGGCACCTATCCCACCCCGGCCAACCTGATTCAC
>JANOHH010000656.1:0-1951 GCA_031406395.1 Verrucomicrobiota bacterium
TCTTTCCAGAGGACGTCGTCGATGTTTTTGAAGGCTTGTTCGAACATGATGGTTAGGCGGCGGGCGTGGGCGTGAGTTGCGGGCGCGACATGGGGCGCAGAGTATTTAAAACGGTTTCAACCGCAAAGGAAAAGGCGAGAAACCGGGCGATTGCCGCCGCATCTCGATTTGAACTTGAAGCCGGAACTTCAGCGGGTGGATTCCACTTCTTTCCCGCCGGGCGGTCTGACCAACACCTCCACCAATTGAACCGTCAGGGGCTTTTGATCCTGGCTGGCGATCTTGATCTCGTGCAGCTCGGCTTTCGCCAAGGCTGACGCTGGGATGCGAAATAATATCAGACGATTCCCTTCCGGGGCCGGATTTTCGCGGAGAAATTCGCACGGAGTTCCATTCACTGAAACCGAAGGCGCGGGCATGGGAGAACCTTGAGCTGTCACCAACCCGATTGTCACATCGCACAGCCATCGGTCGTCCGGTGCGGGTTTGATGCTTATCGCCAAGGCGATTGCTTGGCCGGTCGCCGGCAGCGGCGGCTGGTATTTCTCTCCGGGTGCGGTGATGTCCCGGTAGGTGACGCCAATGCGCCGGGGCAGCTTCCGCAAGGCGTCCAGCGAGGCCATGGGTTGGAGGGTGCTTTGATAGATGGCCGTGGAGAAGGCGCTCGGGAAATAGTTGAACAGGTAAACCGCGTCCGCGCCCTGCGCGAGCACCGAAGCCGCGGCGCCGAAGGCGAGTTCGGGCGTGACGGTGGCAGCCGGGCTGCCCGGACTCGGCCGGTAAAGAATCTCCAGACCACCGGCCAGAGTTACCTTTGACTCTCCCAACAACTGCCGCCATTGGGAAATCGGCATATCGAATTCGAGGGTGGCCCAACGAGGAGTGGCCACCACTAAATCAATCAACCCCTCCCTGGCCCAGGCAACGGCATCCAGTCCCATCGCCAGGGCAACTTCGGGCCGGGAAGGCACCCGCACTCCAATCTGAATGGGATGTCCCCGCTTGGCCGCCGCCGCCGTGACCCGCTGGCGCACTTCACGCAGCCAGGCCGTCAGGATCAAAGCCCCTTCGCTTTCCTTGCCGGCGCTGAACAAATAAGGCTCCCGCATGAAGTCCAGTTCCAGTCCGTCGAGGTCATAACGTTCCAACGTTTCAACCACCAAGGTCATAAAGTACTCGCGGACTTCCGGATGGGCGTAGTCAAGGCAGGTCGCGAAATATCCCGGACTGTTCTTTCGAATCAACTGAGGATTTTTGATCCAGAAGCGCCCATGAAACGGGTGAGCCGGAATATGGTTCTCATGACAATCGTTCATCCGGAGAGTGACCCACGGTGAAATCCCGTGATGCCGGCAGCGCTCAATGACCCGTGCCGGATAGTCAATCCCTTGTTGATAAACGGCCAGCATATTGCCAATGCCTTTGCGATATGCCGCGACTTCACCCCGCGGAATGGGGGCCAGAAACGGCTGGTCATCCGGGCCCTTCGGATCGTAGCCATCCCAGAAAGCGTCCCACACCTGACTTCGATAATTGGTGCGTCGGGCATTGGAATTGCAGAAAAACACCGTGACCCCGGCTCCGGCTATCACATCAACATACCGGTCAATCATCTCGCCGGCTTTACCCGCCAGGATCTCGCACGACCAGAAGAAATCCGTGGAGTCTTGATTATAGAACAACTGTTTGACCGGCTTGGCCTCCCCGCTCACGGTGCCGAGGAGAAATAGATTCAACGTCAGGACGAGAACCCAGCCCACGTTCCCGCTGTTGGATAGCTGCCATTTTCTGATCATTGCTTGGTGGCGCGCATATTGCCCGCTTTCCCAAAGCCGACGCAAAAGAAATCCATTTGGGCCCTCCCTTTTCAGTCTGCCTGAAACCCATTCGCGATGCCGCACCGCCCATGCGGATTTCACGACTTTCTTTTTGAACCGCTTCACCGGGTCGC
>JANOHH010000696.1:0-3823 GCA_031406395.1 Verrucomicrobiota bacterium
CGGACCGATTGACATCGTCGGTGCCGGCGATTCAGTCACCGCCAAACTGACGATGGCCCTCGCTGCCGGGGCGGGTTTGCGCGAGGCGTTCGAACTGGCGAATGCCGCGGCGTCCATCGTGGTGCATCAACTCGGCACGACGGGCAGCGCCTCGGTGGCGCAACTGCGGCAACTGGGGTTCGGTGAGCGGTAAGGATCAGCAGGTGTGACCAATTTCAAGAAGTGATCCCTTGCTGCCTCCTTTTTGACTTCCGATTTCCTTTGAGCTTCCGCAATCAGTAATCTTCGCTATATGCTCCCGGCACGTGGCAAAGCCGAAGAAGCCAAAACTCCGTAACCGATACTCAATAGGTGAGTGGTATGGCTGCGGGTTCGAAACACTGACTCCCGTTCAGCGCTTTCAACGTGCAAAAATCGAGGTCGAGGCAGGTGACATCCTCGGTGCAACTTGCCCGTTTCAACATGCCGCCAAGTGCAACAAGAAAGGCGGCGTTTGTTCGTTACGGCAGTATCAGCAGCTTGGCGATGCTCCTGTTTCTGGCATCGGCCCAGTGATCACGACCTGCCCGCAACGATTCCTGGAATCCGATACGATTTTCCGTTGGGTAGGCGAAACACTGCTTCAAACCAAAGAGCCTGTTGTTTTGAGCGAGATTGGTTTTCTCGACCGGCTGCGACCAAAACAAGCGCAAGAAGATGATGAACAAGATTCGCGCGATTTCATCGGGCGGATCGACAATGTGCTGGTTCATCCTTCGCGGCAACCCATGGATTGGTGCGCGCTCGAACTTCAGGCTGTCTATTTCTCCGGCAAAAGTATGGCCAATGAGTTCAAGATGATTTCGGCGGAAGAAGCTGAGGCATTGCAGTTTCCTGCGAAACATCGCCGGCCAGACTGGCGCAGTTCCGGCCCAAAGCGCCTGCTGCCACAGCTTCAAACTAAAGTGCCGACTATTCGCACCTGGGGTAAAAAGATGGCGGTGGTCATTGACGAGGCGTTTTTCGGTTCACTCGTGGGGTTGGAACGGGAAAAGCACTTGTCCAATTCCGAAATCGCATGGTTCGTGGTTGGTTACGACCCCAAGCCAGGCGGTTGGACACTTGTTCCGCGTGAAGTGGTATTCACCAAACTCGACGCGTCAGTGAAATCGTTGACCGGTGGTGTCCCCCTGTCCAAAGAGAGGTTCGAAGAACAGTTGCGTGAAAAGCTTGTCACGTCCGCGCCAACATATCCCCTCGCATGCGGCAAATAGAGACGTCCGGCACTCAATTTCCTAACCACGACAAATCTTTGCCGATTAAGAGTTCGGTCATTTTCGCGTGGTGCGTGCTTTTCATCGCGATGGGCTTGCTATCAAATCCGTGCTTCTTGGCAAGCGCAACCACCTCTGCAGTGTTGTCATAGCTCATCAAAAAATCACCTCGGCAAGCCGCCATCGCTGCAAATAGTTTGGCGTGGTCAATCTGCCAAACTTTGTAGAGTCGGCGGGCGGCAATCGTGTAGGGAGGATCAATGTAGAAAGCCGCTTCAGCGTCCGCTTTGTGCTCGTCAATCAAGCCGAAACCGTTGCCCTCCACGAACGTCATCCGGTCTTTCTGCCGATTGATCTCACGAATCCGTCGCGCCAGCGTCTCGGGATACCACCGTGAATTTAGACCGCGTCCGTTCTCACCCGTCTTGATCAATCCTGCTCCGTCAGCCAGGATGCCGCCGCGCTGGACGCGATTGCGCAAAATTGTCTGAAAAGCTTTTTCCCGAAGCTCTGGTGCATTTTGTTTCAGGACCGTTGTGACGTTTGCAAGCGACAGATCAAAATTCAAAATCTGTTTTGCGAGCCATTCGGCCTGCCCGTTCAGCACTACACGCCACACGGAAGCTACGGCTTCGTCCAACTCTGCAAAAATGACATGCCGCGCCAGTCCCTCGAAAGCCGCAGTCAAGCTCACAATACCACCTCCGGCGAATGGTTCGATCAGACGCGAAGGGCGCGTCTTTTTTGCGCGAAGCCAATCGCGAATGTAAGGCACAAGCCAAGTCTTGCCTCCGGGATACCGAAATGGACTGCGTTGTGGAACGCTAGAGACGTTAATTGGATTTTTTGAGGTGTAGGAAACTTGCTTCGTCGGGACAACTTCCAAAACCAGGGTGTTCGTATCTTCGCGCAGCGCGTAGCTTTTCGATCCATCCAGCCGGCGCGCAATTCTCACAAGATCATCCGCCATCCGTTCAGGTACGCGAATGACTGTCGTTTCGCGGGAGTTCCACTTGCGGGGATAGGTTGTTGATGATCGAGCCATGAATTCATTTCAGCGTATTCGCCACAGAAGTCAACCCTGTAACAGGGATTTTTATCCAAAAACATCCGGCTTTTGGTATTGGTCACTCTTAAAGGCTTCAGTTCACCGAACGGCGGCGAATAGGAGCGTTTCCCAGCGCCAGCGGCGCGACATGCTTATAGAAACCCCGCCCACCAAAATCACCAGCTCCGTTAGGATCGACATCTTCCCTTCGCGCCATCCAATAATGCCGCTCCTGGCGGAGCTCGATGGGTTTGGTGATTCCGAAACTATAAACATGTCAGCCCTGACGGGCTTTTCCCTGCGCCATCCACCTTCATCAGATTTCGGTGTGGGCGGTGGTGTTGAAAACCGCAAGATCAGTCAGGGGAATCATTGTCAGCGGAATAAAGACTGAGGGCTTCCTGTAAAGAGTCATTCCCTTGACCTTCATTCCTCTGATAAAAGAGACCCAGCCATCGGGCTGCCGCCGCTTCGGCGTTGCCATCCTCGCCCCGTCCGGGTCCGAAAGCGGTGCTAAAGACACGCGCACTCCAAACGCTTCGCGATTGCCGGGCGTCCTCGAAACTCGCGGAGCGTCTGGCCTGCCTCAAGCGTGATCAAGATCAAGAATCGACTCCTGCCCGACAGTCAGGGTCCTGACGGCAGGGAATGAATTTATTGGTAATCAGAAGCCGATTTTACGGTTTCAGGCTGGGCAGGCTCTTGAGACCTTGCTGGAGGGTGCCCGCGGCTTTTGACAGACCGGGCGCATACTGGTCCGCCAGTGAGGTGACGAGCTGTTTCTGCGAAGGGGTCAAGCCGGCGTTCTGGGCCACTTTTTGGAGGGGAGGGACGGCGGCGGTAATGTCGCCTTTGCGCAGGGCGTTCACGACGCTGGCTACTTCGCCCTGTGCGCCGTCGAGCGAAGAGAAATTTTTCTGAACCACAAAGGCGGAAGTCAGGTTGCCCACTTCCTTGGCCAGTTGTTGCTGCTGCGGGGTGAGGTTGGTGGCCGCTTGCGCCACCTGGAACACCTGGCCGAGGGCGGTGGAATCCTTGCCGGCCGTGAGCGATTGCAACGCGCCGTCCAACTGCGACTTGAGGGCATCGTTGACCCCGAGGGATTGGGAGAGGGATTTCACCTTGCCCGCGAGATCACCGCCAATGCTCCCCAGCAATTTGTCGGATTGCGCCGCCGCCGCTGCGGCGAATTGTGAAGAAAGATCCGCGACGGCGGCCTTGGTCGGCGTGGTCGGAGCCGGCGTTGCCACCGGCGTTTGCGTCGGAGTGGTGGCTTCCGCCACGGCTTTGGTTGCGGCGGCGGTCTCGACCACCGGTTTGGCTGGAGGGGTGACGGGGTTGCTTTCCGGCGTGGCGGTTTTGGATTCACCACAGCCCCAGAGGATGCCGGCGGTGGCGGTGAGAAGGAGCAAGTGCTGGACTGAGTTTTTCATTCTTTGAAAAGCATAAGGGTCGGGTTGGTTTTGACAAGCGGGATTAGGCCGCTACCGTCCGTGAAAATCTTTCCGATAGAGATCGCCCA
>JANOHH010000697.1:0-1971 GCA_031406395.1 Verrucomicrobiota bacterium
GCCCAGCGTTATCATCCGCATACATCTGCCACCCCTGCATTAGGCGGCGGAGATTGTTGGCGCAGCCGGCCCGGTCTGAGGAGGGCTGACTGTGCGCCAGCGCAGTTACCGAGAGCAGCGCCAGCACGGCCATGACGCTTAGCACAGCGAGCAAATCAGTGAAGGTGAACGCATCCTTTTCCCGCCGGTCAGGACGCGGGTTGGTGGCCGCGTGTAGATTCATGGATCGAAGCTAGCCCGGCTTGATTCTGCCGTCAACCGCGGAACGGGTGGTGGCAACCATTGCTTCAAGTTTACCCACGCGCAACGGATTGGAAGAGGTGACCACCCGCATTTACATCAACTTCAGCTTCGGCAAATCCTGCGAGTCCACGAGACCCACCGGTTCGTTTTTCGCGTTGACCACAATCAAATCGTCAATGTTGCGCTGGTCAAAAATTTTCAGCGCTTCCACCGCAAGCGCGTTTTCGCGGAGGGAAATGGGCCGGCGAGTCATGACGCGCTTCAGCGGTTGCGCCAGCAAGTTATCAGCTGTGGCCATGTGGCGGCGGAAATCGCCGTCGGTGAACACTCCGACCAGTTTGCCGTGTTCGTTGATGACGCTCAGACTGCCGGACTTGGCCCGCGTCATCACCAGCAGTGCTTCCTTGACGGTCAACGACTGCCCGGCCACCGCATTGCGCGCCCCGGTGCGCATGATATCGCTTACCCGCAGGAGCAACGCGCGGCCAATGGCGCCGGCGGGATGATACTTGGCGAAGTCGTGCGGCTTGAACCCGCGTGCCTGCAGGACCGCCATGGCCAGCGCGTCGCCCATCACCAGTGTGGCCGTGGTGCTGGCCGTGGGAGCGAGATTAAACGGACAGGCTTCCTTCGGCACTTTGACGTTCAGTGTGACGTCGCTGTAACGGGCCAGCGATGACTGCGGCGCGCCGGTCGCGGAAATAATTTTGACCGCAAACCGCTTCAGCGCGGGGATCAGGTTCAACAATTCCTCCGATTCGCCCGAGTAGCTCAGGGCCAGAATGATGTCGCCGTCGTTCACCATCCCCAGGTCGCCGTGGAGCGCGTCAACACTGTTCAAGACGACGCTGGTGGAGCCGGTGCTGGTGAGAGTCGCAGCAATCTTCTGGCCGATGATGCCCGACTTGCCGATGCCGATCACGACGATCTTGCCGCGTTGCCGCAGCGCGGCGACGATCAATTCCACCGCATGATCAAACGTCTCGTTCAGCTGGGCGCGCACGGTTTTGATGGCCGCCAGCTCGATGTCGAAAACTTTGCGGGCTTGGAGGAAATGCTTCATCGCGGCTGGAGGTTGCCAGTGCCGGGACAGACTTTCAACGCGCGAAATTCCCGGTAATGTCCCAATTTGGCTGGTGGAGTTCGTCGCGCTGCGACGAACCCGCCCGCGCATCAGCGGGCGGAAAGCGCCGTGGGATCGTGCGGCGTGGGCAAATTCGTTGCGCCGCTTCACGCGGCGCTAATCCTCGCAGCGCGAGGATTTCCACCTCTTCAAAAAGGCAAATCAGGACACTTCCAAATTCCCGCGCTGATTTGCTTTCCAAAAGGCGGCTGATAATCTCGGCGCGTGTCGAACCAAATTGCCTCGCTCTGGAAATCTCTAAAGTCGCCGCGCCGGCTGATCTTGATCGCCGGGCCGTGTGTCATCGAAAGCGAGCGGCTCTGTCTGCGGGTGGCCACGTCGCTCCGCGAAACCTGCCAACAACTCGGTGTGGCTTACATTTTCAAGGCCAGCTTCGACAAAGCCAATCGCACTTCGGGAGCGAGCTTTCGGGGGCCGGGCTTGGAAGCGGGATTAAAAATTCTGGCCCGGGTGCGGACCGGGGCGGGGGTACCGGTGTTGACCGATGTCCATACCGAAGCGCAGATCGCGGCCGCGGCGGAGGTGGTTGATATCCTGCAGATCCCGGCTTTTCTCTGTCGTCAAACTGCTTTGAGTGAGGCCGC
>JANOHH010000779.1:0-5137 GCA_031406395.1 Verrucomicrobiota bacterium
CTGAATAGCCACCGAAAATGTGGGGGTTCGCCAGTCGGAAGCTGTAGATGCTCTGCTTCACGTCGCCCACGAGAAAACGGTTTGCCGCCTCGCCTTCACGGCTCAGTGCGGTGAGGATAGCGTCTTGCGCCGCGTTGATATCCTGATACTCATCCACGAAAACGTGTGCCAGCCGCATCTGCCACTCGGCGGCGAGGCCTGGGTTACGGAGCAGTTGCAATGCGCTTTGCTCCAAATCCGGAAAATCCACCCCGCCCAGC
Source organism: Verrucomicrobiota bacterium (assembly GCA_031406395.1). Lineage (GTDB taxonomy): Bacteria > Verrucomicrobiota > Verrucomicrobiia > Limisphaerales > JADLHS01 > JADLHS01. The sequence goes on from JANOHH010000779.1 coordinate 261, forward strand.
TCGCGCTTCTTGGTGGCAAATGCCGTCGTGAACTCGCGCGCCAAACCAATCAGGACCAGCATCTGCGTCCGCGCCCACTCCCAATCCTGCATTAGCGGATCACCATCGCTGTCCGGTGCCAATGCCCCGAGAAACTCCACCTCCTCAAAGAATGCTGCCAGCGGATCCCGGAACTTGCCTTTCGTGCCGCGGGGCCAGTTCTGATCCATGTCCGCGGTGGCCAATGCCTGTAATGTCGCGGCGCATTGGGCGACGGTTGGCTTGACGGGAAGCATTTCCAGCGCGGCGAGCGACAACCGCAATGCCTCCGATCCGCCGGCCATGATTGCCACCTGGGTGATCCATTCATCTCGCCAAGTGACGACGGCTTGCAAAAATAGCGCCCGCCACTCGCCCGGTTCTTCGGCTTTAAACCGCGCGCACTGCGTTTCCAACCAGTTGGCCGGATCCGGCAGCGATTGCGCGTAGGCGTGCAACTTCAAAATCAATTTGCGGACGCGTTTGTCCACGCCCCGCCCCAGCGAGCGAATTAGAGCTTGCACCGCTAGCGACTCCGCGCCCCTGCCGGCGTAATTTCTTTCCAGCAACTCATCCAGAGCCTCGCGCTGGAGCGGACGGGTTTGCTGTTCATCCAGCACACTGAATTGCGGGTCGAGGCCGAGTTCGTGGAAATGTTCGCGGGCGAGTTGCAGGCAGAAGCCATGGAGCGTGCTGATGCGTGCGGTATCCAGCAGGGCTAGTTGCTGGGCGAGATGTTCATCCTCCGGGAGGGCTTCATGAAGCTTCTGCAATTCCTTCCGCAGCCGCCCGCGCATTTCCGCCGCCGCCGCCTCGGTGAACGTCACCATCAATATGTTTTCGAGCGACGCGCGCTCGGCGACGAGTAGCCGCAGGCAACGCGCGATCAGCGTGTGGGTTTTACCCGTGCCCGCGCCGGCGACCACCAGCAAATTGCCGCGCCCGTTGACCGCCGCTGATTGTTGTGGTGTGAGATCGCTCATGCGGGCTTTTGTTTTCCGGGCTTTGGCGAATCGTCCTTGATCGTTTTTGGCGGTGGTCGCAGATCGCGGTATGGTTGCGTCCACGGATCAAACCGGCACACGGGCCGAAAATCGCAATAATCACAGGCCGTCGCCGTGCCTATGCGAAACGGCGTCACGCTCACTTCGCCGCCAAAGATCCGGCGACCATAATCCCGCAAGTGGCCTTCGATCTTTTCCCGCAAAGCCTCGAACTCGGTCGCGGGCAAAGCTTCATTGCCGCGTTTGGCGAACTCGCCGCCCTTGTTCCTGGCGTATTTGAATTGGTCACCCTTCGATTCTCCGCGCCGGTCAAAATGCGCGAGTTCGTCCGCCAGAAACCTTCCGCTGTGCTGATATGCCGCGCGCTGATCGTCCTGACTGCTGGCCAGCACCTGCCCCCGGGTGGCGCCGGGTTTACCCCCGCCGCCATTGAGTGGAATGTAGAATACCCCGGTCGGCACAAGCCGTTGGCCGCCGAAAAGTTTTCCCGTCGTCGGCAGATGCTTCAACACGCCGAGATAGGACAGCAGTTGCAACTCCAGTCCGTGATGCAGCTTCGTCGGGTCGAGCTTTCGTACTCGCGATTTGTAATCCATCACCACAGCCAGCGCGGTGTGAACATCGAGTCGGCACAAGTCCACGCGATCAATCCGCCCCCGCAACCGCAGCGCGTGGCCATCACCCAGTTCAATCCGCCAGGCGGGCATCCCGGCCTGGTCGTCATCGAAGGCAATTTCGCTCACAATGGGATCAAAATCGTATTGGGGCATCCAATCGACGAGCGCCGTGACGAGCCGGCGCAAACGCTCGATCAAAAACTCACCCGCAAACCGCGCCGCGCCGCCAGCTAGAAACTTTCCATCCCCGAACTTCGGCAATAGTTCCCTACCAATTTCGGCGACCAACTGGCCGGCTTCGGCTGGCGTGAGATCGCGCCACTGCCGGCCCGCCGCGAACACTCGCCGATGAAACTCCTCCAGGGCATCATGCTGGAAACTCCCCTTGTCGCGGTCGTCGAACTGGAATTCCTTGCGCTCCTGCAACCGGAGTCCGCGGGCGGCAAAAAACTTGAACGAACACGCCGCGAAATCTTCCAGCCCGCTGATCGAGGATTTTAGCTCACGCCCGAAAATATTTTCCACGACGTTCGGCGAAAGTGGTTCGACGCAATTGGCGAGTTGGACCTGCCGCCATTTTGCCAATACCGGCCCGAGCGTCGCGAATTCGCCAAACGCTTGGGCCTTCGTCAGGTTGCGTTTGTCATTCAAGAGTCGTAACGCCGGCGCTTCCAGTTCGCAGCGATGTTCGCTTTCCCACCAGGCACTCGGACCCGCAAATGTTTCCTTTGGCGCACCGGTGATGCGCTGGATGTGATCGAGAAATGGCGAAGGGTTGAGTAGTTGTCCTTTGGCATCCTGTGCGGCACCCGTCAGGACGAGCCGCTCACTGGATCGCGTGCAGGCGATGTAGCCGAGATAACGCTCGTGGCCGAGGCGTTGGAATCGCGTCGGACCGAGATAAACTCCCAGCTGCTCCAGCCCCGTGCGCTCCGTATCCGTCAGCAAGGTGGCCGGCGCGGGAGTCGCAGGGAAAATGCCCTCGTTCAAACCGAGCACGATCGCGAGTTTCAACTCCGGATTCCGCGAGCGATCCACGGCGCCAATCAGCACCTGATCCAATGCTGGCGGCACGACGCCGACTGTGAGATTGGCGAGGCCGGCTTCGAGAATCGGCAGCCAGTCGCGCAACGGGAGCGACTCCGCCGTGAATGCGCGTTCCAAATTGTCGAGCCAGTCGTGCATCTGTTCGAGCACGGCGGAGTGAATTGCCGGTTGGCCGACGGGCGCTTGACTCCAGCACGCCAGGATTTCCTCCACCTTCAATTCGCGCCACAGATCACGCAATGCCGCCGCGACCACAGCGCCGTTTGACGCCAAGGAATTTTCCGCGAGCGCAGTGACGAAGTCGGTAAATGGTGGGATGACTTGTTGGCGCAGCAACTCCATGCGTTCCCCGCGGTCGTTTTCCTGGGCGACAGTCAACGGCTCCCGCCAGACCTTGCCCTCCCAGCCGCGGGCCAGTGCTTCATTTTCCAGTTCGTCGATGATGTCCGCCTTCGGGGAAACCAGGCCACTCTTCAGTGCGCCGAACCAATCGTCGTGACGCCAGCCGAACGCGACCGTGCGAAGGGCAAACCGCGTGAGTTCCGTCAGCGGGTGGTGCGCCACCGCTTCGCGGCGATCCATGAAGAACGGAATTTCGTAGCGCCGAAACACGCGGGCGATCGTGGCGTGATAGGGCTCCAACCGACGCACGATGATTGCACATTCGCGAAACCGTCCGCCCGCGCGAACGTGCCGCCAGATTTCCCGCGCGGCCAGCACGGCCTCGCTTTCAGGATTGGTGCAGACGGCGAGGCGAATGGCCGGTGTCATCGGCGGTGGCCCAAGTTCTGGCGCTGGGGTGGGGATCGGCGCGGACCAGTTGGCTTCCAGATGCCGCAGTGGCTTGCGGTCGGCAAACCGGCCATGATCCGCCTGGTTGGAAAGGGTCTCGACGCTTACCGCACAGCCCTCCCGGTTCACGAGCCGTGCATGGCAACGCCGAAAAGTCTGCGCCACCACCGACCACGGCGAGAGCCAGGGGGGATCGGCCTGTGGTTCGCATTCCAGGCAAAACGCCATCGTGGCCTGCTCGCAAAAAGGCATCAGCGCAGTGAGCAAGTCCAACTCCTGGGGCGTCATCTCCGCAAAACCATCCAGCCAGAGCCCGCCAATACAAAGTGCGGGGTGCGGCGTGCGGAGTGCCTCGGTGGCGACGTCGAGCAAATGATTGGCGTCTTGAAGTTCATGCGCTTGCAGCCAATCGCCGTAAGCGCGGAGCAGGAGGGCGAGGTCGTGGAGTTTGGCGCGCAGCGGCGGTGGGTTGTCCGACCGGCCCGCCAGTTCCGCGAGCCGCGAGGGGGAAAGCCGATGCCGTTGAAATTCCCGCAGCAACAAACTGAGTTGCTGCGCGAAGCCCGTGAGCCGGGCGGAGGCCCGAAAGATTTGCAGTTCGCTTTGCTTTTGCAGCAACAACGCGCGCAGCACCATCACGCGGCCTTCCTCACTCAACGTGGTTGGCGGGGCGAGGTGCAGGCGGTCGAGGACAAATTGTGCGAGGCGTTCGAACGAAAGGATGTGCAGTCGGGTGTAACCGGCCAGAGTTGGATCCGCGAGCAATTGGCGCTCAAGCTGAAACGTCGCTTGTTTGGGCGCGAGGAGTATCAACGGCGGGCCGTCCGGCGCCGCCAGCAGCGCGGTGCGGATTTCCGCCAGGCAGTGGAACGTTTTGCCGCTGCCGGCGGGGCCGAGGAGAAAGCGCGCTTGCACAAGGGAAAGTGTTCCCGCAAAGCGGTGAACGCGGAAAGGAATTTATTTTTGATTTAGGCGAATTGAGTCTAAAACCGCGCGATTCGGTCATCGTTCAAACTTAAAGACGATCGCATCTGAATCGAATCCGCGTTTTTCCGGCTTTGGGTTGGAGCTGTCGTCTCGACCGCCAGGGCCGCGAGCGTCCGCAGCATAAACCTTCGGCAACAGGCGAAAACCAAGGAGTTGACCAGTCCTATCCTCGGGGACTCTCGGTAAATAGTGCGGCACCAACGCGTCCAAGTCGGGCGGCAGCTGCCCAACTTCTTGTCGGTAACGTTCCACTGCTATGGATGCCACGGTTACCTCGCCGAGCGTCTGGGTCCAGAGGTGCTTCTGAATTGCTCGTAGGAGTCCGGGCAAAAGCATGCACGAGATGACGTCGACTCGTGTTTCTTTGCACTCAACCTCAAAAGGCGGAGTTTCTTCCCGCTGGTGCTGGCGG
>JANOHH010000828.1:0-3331 GCA_031406395.1 Verrucomicrobiota bacterium
ATGAATACCGACAATATGTCGATCCTCGGCATCACCCTCGACTATGGCCCGTATGGTTTTCTGGATCAATTCGACGCGGGTTACTACAAAGTCTGCGCTGAAAAAGGCATCGTCGCGGATCCGTGGAACCGGGCGACGAAGCCGTATCCGCACGCCGCACGTGGCGGTTCGTGGGATGATGATCCGGTGGCCTTGCGCAGCGCGGGCCGGCTTGGTTCAGAGCGCGCTTGGAAGCGGCAAGACCCCCAACTGCCCAAGGGCAAATGGTATTTCACGGACGCGCAGTTTATCGGTTTCCGCATCGTGCGCCCGCTCGCGGTGCCCTCACCGGCGGAAATGGAGAAGTACTGGATCAGCGGCGTGGAAAAAGAATGAATTAGATTGAATTGCGGCCCAAGGCTTAAGAATCTAGCGGTCAGCACAACAAACAAAAAATGAAATTATGATGAACCAAGAACAGAACCTCCCGTTGCCGGTTTCTCGCCGGCAATTTTTGAAGAACTCGTCTCTCGCCGCGGTGTCGGCGGCCACGGTCGCCAGTTTCCCCGCCATTTTGAACGCGCAAACCAAACCCCCACTCAACGCCATCATCATCGGCATGGGTGGGCGTGGGTCGGGCGCGGGCGTTAACTTCCTTGATGCGGCCAAAGAGGTCGGCGTGGAGGCGAAGATTGTTGCGGTGGCAGATATTTTTCCCGGGCCGACCGACAAAGCCAAAGAGCACTTCGGGGTGCCGACCAACAAATGTTTCAGCGGCTTTGATGGCTACCTGAAGGCGCTCGAAGTACCCGGGGTGAATTACGTCATTATCGCCACGCCGCCGGGTTTTCGTCCGGGGATTTTCACCGCCGCGGTTGCGGCGGGTAAACATATTTTCACAGAGAAACCGGTGTCCGTGGACGGACCCGGGACGCGGATCATGTATGCGGCCGGCGAAGCCGCGCAGAAAAAAGGTCTTAAAGTAGTCGCTGGCACCCAACGTAGGCATCACGCTGGATACATTGAAACCATCAAGCGCATTCACGAGGGCCAGATCGGTGACGTGACCGGAATGCGCGCCTATTGGGTCAATGGTGGCCCCATCTGGCATCGTGGCACCAAGGGGGCCACGGATTTGGAGCAGCAGATCAACAACTGGTATCATTACATCTGGCTCTGCGGCGACCATTGCGTGGAGCAGCATGTGCATAATATCGACATCTGTAACTGGGTGGCTAATGCGACCCCGGTCAAGGCTTGGGGCATGGGCGCCCGGCAGATGCTCGGCAATCAAACTGGCGAGATCTGGGACAACTTTGCCTTCGAATTCGAGTATGCCAACGGCGTGCGGATGCACAGTTACACCGGCCAGATCAAGCGCGACTTTTCCGCCGTGAGCGAAGCCGTCACTGGCACCAAAGGCACGTCCAACCCGGCGGGCAGCATTAAACCCACGGGCGGCGCTGCGTGGCGGTACTCCGGCAAGATTACCGACCCCTACGTGCAGGAACACATTGACCTGATCAACGCGATTGTTCAGGACAAGGAATTGAACGAAACCAAGACCGTCACGGACAGCACGCTGACGGCGATCATGGGCCGCGAGGCGGCTTACAGCGGTGGCGTGGTGGAATGGGATGATATGTTGAACTCCAAGTTCGCTTACGGCCCGGCGCTGCTGTACACGGACCCGTCCAAGTTGACCTGGGGCGCGTTCCGCACCTTGAAATCGCCGCTGCCCGGCAGCCACGACATCTTCAAGGACGGCGCCGTTTTGCCGACGGTTTGAGGCGGGCGCGGGCTCATAGGGCCCGTGCTTGGTAGAAACTGAAATGCAAAGCGCGAACAAAGTTGTTCGCGCTTTTTTTGGCTTTATGCGGGTTGGTGTTTGGGACGCATCCGCCGCAACGGATCGGCTTTGCCACGCCCTTACTAACATCAAATGCCCAGCGGGCCGCGGTTTCGCGTGTAACCATTTCCTTGTTGTCGGGCTGGGTTTCCCCGCTGCGCATCGATGATGGATTGGATAATTATGTAGGCATCCTCGGTCGTTAACACATTTAGTCCAACAAGGCGGAGCCCGGCCTGGTCTTAAACTGGGAACCCCTCATTGAGCACTCGCGCTGGCTCATGGGTGATCCATCGCCCGGCCTCGGCCACGCCCGACAAAGGTTTTGACCCACCCCCCCTTGGGAGCAAGAGCCGTCCCTTCCTTCCCGCTACGAGCGGTTTCGGCACGAAGGTGAAACCTGGGTTTCGGTTGTGGCCGACCGACCGGGCCTGAGGCGTTTTCCTAATCGGCAATTGCAGCTTGGCGAATCACCGAGTCTCTCCGAGAAACGCCTTGCGCCGCGCCGCGGCATTGTTAGAGTGTCCTTCGCTTTTCGCCCGGAAATCCGGGCGGTTTTTGTTTTCAACCAAACCATCGTTTACAACGCGTGAAAGTATTTAGCGGAACCGCCAATCTGCCCCTGGCCAATGCCATTTGCGATTATATTGGTATCAAACTCGGCAAGTGCAGCATTCGTCCGTTTCCCGACGGTGAAACGTTTGTGAAGATCGAGGAGAACGTGCGCGGGGAAGATGTGTTCATCGTGCAGCCCACGTCGCCACCGACGAATCATCATCTGATGGAGCTCTTCATCATGATGGATGCACTCCGGCGCTCAAGTGCGGCGCGTATCACGGCGGTGCTGCCGTTTTACGGTTACGCCCGGCAGGATCGCAAGGACCAGCCACGTGTGCCAATTACCGCCAAGCTCGTTGCCAACCTCATTGTGGCGGCTGGGGCGAATCGTCTGCTCACGATGGATTTGCACGCGCAACAAATTCAAGGTTTCTTCGACATTCCGGTGGATCATCTTTATGCCGCGCCGGTGATGTTTGATTATTTGCAGAAGAAAAAAATGACCGACTTGGTGGTCGTCAGCCCGGACGTGGGTGGCTTGAAAATGGCCTACGCCTATTCCCAGACCCTCGAAGCCGGGTTGGCCATCATCGCTAAACGCCGCAAGAGCGCGTCAGAGGTGGAGTCCATGGCGATCATCGGTGAGGTGCGGGGGAAGAATGTGCTGCTCGTGGACGATTTGACCGAGACTGCCGGGACACTGACCAAGGGCGCGGAATTGCTCAAGAAAAAGGGCGCGAAGCGGATTGTGGCCTGCGTTTCGCACGCGATCCTGAATGATACCGGGGTGGAAAGATTGCGAAAATCGGTGATTGACGAGCTAATTACAACTGATACCGTCCTGCGCCCTGCGATTCGGGGTGTAAAAATAACCACGTTGTCAGTTGCGGGGCTGTTGGGCGAAGCCATCAAACGGATTCACAATAATTCGTCGGTGACTTCGCT
>JANOHH010000829.1:0-1881 GCA_031406395.1 Verrucomicrobiota bacterium
GTGAATACCCCGACCCCGGCCATCCTTTTCACCATCCATGACGCAGACTCTCCGTTGGTTACCCTGAACCTTAGCGTGGACTCGTCGAATTTGTCGTTGGTGCCAACCAATAACATCGCGGTCGGGGGCTCCGGGACGAACCGGACTTTGACGATCACGCCCGCGGCCCACCAGATCGGATCCGCCACCATCACGGTGACGCTGACCGACGGACCCTTGGCGACGAATGTCAGTTTCGTGGTGACGGTGGATCAAGGGCAGTTGGCGGTGACGGGGATAACGGCAGCCAACAAGCTTTACGACGGCACCACCAATGCGACGCTCAACACCGACTCCGCCACATTGGTGGGCATAACGGGCGGCGATGTGGTCGGGCTGAACACCGGAAGCGTCACGGGCGTGTTCGACAACCCGTCGGTGGCCAACGGCAAGCTGGTGACGGTATCCGGCCTGACGTTGGAAGGCACGCATGCGGGCAACTACACGCTGACACAACCGACGACGATGGCAAACATCACACCCAAGCCTTTGACGCCCGTAATCGCAGCCAACAATAAAATCTATGATGGCGGCACCGCAGCAACCCTGAGTAGTCGGTCGTTGACAGGAACGGTCGGCGCGGACGTGATCATACTGGGCGTAGATGCGGCGAATTTTGACACCAAGAATGCTGGCGCGAGCAAGATCGTTACGGCGACGAGTCTCAGTCTAAGCGGCGCTGGGGCTGGCAACTACATGCTGGGCGCAACCAGTGCGACGAACACCGCCGCCATCACCGCCTTGGATATCACCGGTAACTTCACAACAGCGAACAAAACTTATGACGGCAACAATTCAGCTACGGTGCTGACACGCACACTCAACGGCGTGCTCTTGGCGGACACGGCCGACGTGAGCCTGACCGGTGGCACGGCCACCTTCGTCAATGCGGACATGGGCACGGGTAAGATAGTGACCCTAACCGGCGCAACGCTGCTCGGCAGTGCGTCCGGCAACTACGATCTGAATTCGGTGAACGCCGCTACGGCGGACATCACGCCGGCCAGCCTGGTCGTTTCGGCAAACAACCAGAATCGCGGATATGGGTTGAGCAATCCGGTATTTACGGCGAGTTACAGCGGTTTTGTGGGCGGGGAAACTCTGGCAACCAGCGGGGTGACCGGTCTTCCGGACTTGACCACCATCGCGACCAACACCAGTCCCGCCGGAAGTTATCCGATTACAACCACGATGGGTTCGCTGAGCGCAGCCAATTACAGCTTCAGCTTTGTGGAGGGCACACTGGTCGTCGCACCAGCCGGCAATGTAACCATCTCCTCCATCGCGCGCCTTGAGAATAACCAAGCACGAATCACTGGGTCCGGTGACGCGGGGGTCACGTACACCATCCAGGCGTCGTCCGACCTGTTCAACTGGGAAGACCTCGGCACCGCGACGGCGGGAGTTGGCGGAGCGTTTGCATTCGATGATCCGAATACGATCCACTTGACCCATCGCTTCTATCGCGTGGTGCTGCCGTAATCGAAGCAACGCTGCACCCGTGCGTCAATGGCTTGACGCCCAAAACAGCGGAAGCGGCACAACTGAATTTAGATCCCCGCTTCGGCTGTTAACGGTCCGCATCGGCATGCGGACCCAGATTTTTTAGGGACCAGGACGGACGAATTGGAGACGAATGTGTCGTAGCCGGTCGGATTGATCGTGGCGACGCCTTTGATGGTGCAGCTCAAATCGAGCGAGCCGCTGAGTAAAATTGCCTGCTGCGGGCACTAATGACCGAGCGGCCAAGTCCCGGCTCGCAGTCACGGAAAAATGCCACATTTGTTTAGTTTTAGCTTGCAAGTCGTTGGAAACCCGGGTATTCGCAGCGCCGGCCCGGAC
>JANOHH010000848.1:0-1301 GCA_031406395.1 Verrucomicrobiota bacterium
AGCAAGCCGCCGTGCCTCGACCGTAGCATGAGCGACTCAGACACATCGAAATCGGTAGGGTCGTCGCGCTGCGACGACCCCGACCCGTGCAGGGTCGGAACACTTTCCTCCCGTCGCACGCTTTCCTTAGAGGCGTTGCGTCGCTTCACGCGGCGCTGCTCGTCGCAGCGCGACGACCCTACCTCAGCGCCCGCACTCAAACATTTTTTGAATGTATTTGCCCTGTTAGCATGAGCGACGTCACCCGCATTCTAACCGCCATCGAACAAGGCGACGCCAAGTCCACGGACGAACTACTGCCGGTGGTTTACAATGAACTGCGCCGCATGGCCGCGCACAAGATGGCCAGTGAACCCGCCGGTCACACCCTCCAACCCACCGCGCTCGTTCACGAAGCGTGGCTGCAACTCGTGGCCCCGCCGAATCAGTCGTGGCAGAACCGCGCGCACTTCTTTGGCGCCGCGGCCGAAGCCATGCGCCGCATCCTTATCGCCCGCGCCCGGCGCAAAGGCCGGCAACGCCGCGGGTCCGGTGCCGCGCACGTGGATGTTGATGACTTGGAAATCGCCAGCCCCGCACCGGACGATCAATTGCTCGCGCTCAACGATGCCCTGGACCGCTTCGCCGCGCTGGAACCGCAACAGGCGGAACTGGTCAAGCTTCGCTATTTCGTCGGCCTGAAAATTGAGGAAGCGGCCGAAGTTCTTGGCATCTCCGAAGCCACAGCCAAACGTTGGTGGGCTTATGCCCGAGCCTGGTTGTTTAACGAAATCAGCTGCCCGCCTGGATGAGTTTATTTTCCCGGCCGTGGCGCCGGTCCAGTTTGCGTTTGCCAGCGCCCCATTGGTTGCATAGTCTGTCCCGGTGACTTTGAACCGTTCGATCACCACGACTACCCATTAGCGTTCGTCTCCCGCCGAGATGAACGCCACGCCTCCGACCACAAGTCCGGGGCGTTTTTGTTTCCCAAACCAACCACGCATGAAAACGAATAGACCCGACTCCGGCAAAGGTTCGCCGCGAATTCCACTCAGTGCCGCGAATTCAAATCTCATTCGCGTAAAAATCCATCGTGTGCCTTGGTGTCCATTTGTGGTTTACTCCCCCTGAATTTTATGGCCGAAGAAAATCAGCAACCGAATCAACCGCCCGCCCCGGCAAACGCGCCGAGCCCGGAGCGCAAGTCGCTCGATGACCGACGCGGTCCGCAAGACCAACATCACCGAGAACGTGAGCACCGGCCCCGGCATCCAGTTCGACGCCAAGGGCCAGAACGACAAGCTGAAGAACTCCGCGATCCA
>JANOHH010000856.1:0-2090 GCA_031406395.1 Verrucomicrobiota bacterium
GTGAATAATGTGGCTTTCAACCTTGTTGAATGCCCCCGCCCGCACGCCCTCCTGCATCAGCACCCGAACTTCCTCCTCGGAAACGGCCGCTTCCTTCTCCGGCTTGAAGCCCAGCAGGCGCAACAAGACTTCGGTCGAGACGCTGAGAAAACTCACCACCGGCCCGGCGAACTTCGCGAGCCAGTTCATCGGCCGGGCCACCCGCATGGCGATGCCTTCCGGGTTGCTCAAGCCAAAACGCTTCGGCACCAACTCCCCGATCACCAGCGAGAAGTAGGTGAGGACCGCGACCACGAGGCCGAACGCCAGCTTGTCCGCATAAGGCGCAAGGAAGGCAATTTGACCAATCGGCCCGGCCAGTTCTGTGGCCAAGGTCGCGCCGCCGTACGCGCCGGCGAAGATGCCGACCAGCGTGATGCCGATTTGCACCGTGGAGAGAAAGCGATTGGGCGCCTCGGCCAGTTCCAGGGCAATCCGCGCGTTGCCATTGCCCTGGTCGGCGAGGCGCCGCAGCCGGGCTTTCTTGGAGGAAACGACGGCAATCTCCGCCATCGCGAAAACGCCATTCGCGATCAGCAGCAGAAAGATAATGGCAATTTCAAAGGCAATCTGACTCATAAAGTCATTCTAACCGCCCTCGCCCCAAATCGAAAGGCTGGAGACGCTTGAGACGCGCCGCTCGCAGGTTGCGATCGGCGTCCGACTTTCACTTTGCCTTGTCCACTTCCCGCTCACACGGAGTGGCAAGACGATAGCCACCTGCCTGCTGATTCGGTCATTTGAGGACGGATGGTGGCTTGCGAAGCTTGACGAGGCGAAGTTTGAGCGTATAAGTCGCTTGTGAAAGTTCACTTCCCCCAGCAATGGAAGGGGTCGGATATACGAACGGTTCGTATATCCTATGGTTCGTTGAATAATTGTTAGCGCGTGAAACTATGAACCCCTTCACCAACAAATTCAGCATATTGAGCCGGCTCGCCAAAGTTGCCCTCCTGGCGGTTCCCCTTCTTGTGGTGGCGGCGGTCCTCCATAGCCACTCCCCATTGCCTGAGCTGCGCGGGCTCTTTGCGGCGCTCGTCGCGTTGCCCTGCCTGATCTTCGGCTACGTCCTGACGATCCTACATTGGAAGGCTCGATACCGGGGCAGCCACAGTGATCTGTGGGGCGTCTTGCTGCTTCTGGAGGCATCGGGCTGGTTCAAACTGGTTTACCTTTTCCGGCATCTCTTGCCGGATATGAGACAGCGAGGAAGATATGCCAAGGCGGAGCGCTAACCCGGCTCATGCACTGGACGGCGGGATTCCGGCTCTGCCACATACTGGACGCCACTGGCCCGCCGCCAGTGATGAGCATCGTTCGGCGATCCGCCTTTCTGTCATAGGAGAACTCATGAAACGATTGATCGGTCTCGTCTTCGTCATTGCCATTCCGGTTGCGCTCTTCGCAGACAACGCGAACGACGTCAACAAGGAGCTGAAGGCCCTGAAGGGGAAGTGGAAAGCCGTGGCCATGGAGGCCGGGGGGAAACCGTTCCCCAAGGAAAGCGTCCCGGACTTCACGTTTATCGTCGCTGCCAACGGCAAAGCGATCGGCCAATCGCCACAGAGCGAATATCAAGCGACGATTACCGTCGATCCCAAGAAGAGCCCCAGGACAATCGACAACCTGCACGAGAGCGGCGCGCAGAAGGGGAAAAAGCAGTACGGCATCTACAAACTGGAGGGTGACAAGTGGATTGTTTGTATGACTCTCCCCGGGGTTGCGGAGAGTGATCGGCCGAAGGACTTTAACACCAAGGACACGGCCAACGTCGTGTTTGTCTTCGAGCGGCTTAAGGAAGACAAAAAGCCATGAATCAGGGAGCGGTCGCGAATTGGCGCCGGAGGAACCGGAGGGCACCGAACCAAGCGCTCCAGCGAACGGCGGCGGGCCGTCGCGGTTGCCATCGGCGCGCCTCGTGGCCGCCGTCGCTGAGACGTTAGGCCACACTACGCGCATGTATCAGCCATTCCCACGCGACAAGTTCGAGAGCACCGAGCGAGACCTTTGGTTTCACGAGTTGGTCGAGCACATTCGTCCGCAGGCCGAGT
>JANOHH010000865.1:0-3076 GCA_031406395.1 Verrucomicrobiota bacterium
CAGAAAGCCAGATGCGGCGCGAAGGGAAACGTGTTTAGCACCCGGTCCTCGCGACGGATGGCGCACAGTTCGGCCAGCCGGCGGCCCGCCGTGGCCAGATGGGTGAGATCGCGCTGGGTATAGAGAAATGCGGTCGGTTCGGCACTGCGTCCGGTCGTAGCGGTCATGAAGATCGGACGGAACTCGGATTCAAACTGTTCCTTGACCGATGCCCGGCCGTGACAGAGGGCGCGCCAAATCGTGCCGGGCCGGCGCGCCAACATTTTCGGGTCGGGCACGAGAATGAAGTCTTTGAACCGCTGGGGATTTTCGGCGGTACTCAACAAATCCGTCTTGGTCGTGAAGGGTACTCGTTGCAAGTCCTCCAATGTGCGGATGGAACCGGCATTCAGGCCGTGCGCACGGAACATTTCTCCGTAATACGCCGAGAAGGGCAGGACGACAGTGCGCAGGTAGCGCCGCAGTTGTTCGGCCTGCAATCGGCGAACCGTGGCTTCAGACAATTGCTGCCACCGCTTCTGGAGCTGGTTCTCGTTCATGGATGATTTCCTTTTGCGCCACCAACGCCTTGATGGCTTCGAGGTGCCGCTCCGCTTCTTTCCGGCCCAACTTGATAAAGGTTCCCGGGTTGCGGTAATCGAGCCAACTATCTTCGCCCGTTTCCGGTCGCAGCACCACATCCGCCATCCGGCACGACGCTGCGGCCACTTGAATCTGCGCGCCCGAAATGCTGCGCATGAGAATTTCAAAAATATTCCCGCGCGCGAAATAGTTGAGTTGCTGATTAACCGGGAAAATCTTGCGCAACAACTGGCGGGCCGGAGACGGGCTGGATTGGGCCAGTTCCCGCGCCGCCTGGAGGCCATAGCGAATCCGGTCCGGCGTCGGAATGACATCCACCGCAATGACGCGCGAAATGCCCATCTCGCGCAGGACGTCCACCGGCAACGGATCCACGATGCCGCCGTCAATGTAGGTTTCGCCATCAATGGTGACCGGCACGCAAATCCCCGGCACCGCGCTGCTGGCATGAACAGCGGCGGCGACTTCCCCGCCGGAAAAAACCACGCGCTCCAGGGTGGCCAGGTTGCTGGCGACGACGCGCAGGGGCCGCACCAAGTCGGCGAAGCGGGCGTGACCGAGCGTGCGCATCAGACGTTTTTTCACCGCGAAGCCGCGCAGGAATCCCTGGCGCGGCGGGAAAACCGGATCCACCAGGCTCCAGAGCGCCCAACGCGATTCCAATTCGCGCGCGAGTCGTTCCAGTTCGGCGCCGTCGTTTCCGTGCGCCCAGAGCGAGCCGACGTACGCGCCCATGCTCGACCCGGCCACCACGTCCACCTCGATGCCGTTTTCCTCCAACACCTGAATCACCCCGACGTGCGCGAAACCTTTGGCCGCGCCACAGGAGAGGGCCAGCCCCACCAGTCGCCCACCCATCTCCCGGGCGAGGCGACGGACGTCGGCGGCAAATAATTTCGGCGGGCTGATGCGCAGCGCGGCCTCCCGGGTCGGGCAGGCGCGGACGAACATGTGGACCGGCGCCGCCACCCGTTGAATGAGCAAATCGCAGCCATCCATTTTGTCCCCCGCGGCCAGGCACGCGATGGGTTTGACGTGAACACCATCGTTACGACCGCGCTCCCGCACGCCGCGCATGATCAAATCGGCGTGATAGACATCCTCCGTGTTCACCGAAAGAAAAAGATAGGCCAAGTCTGAGCGCACCAGGCATTCCACCAACCAAGGTGCGGAACGCTCGCTCGTTGGCACTTCGAGCAGCACGTGTCGAAATCGGCGGCTCAATTGGCTCACGAGCGAAGCGATGCCTTCAGGTGTAGGCGGGGCGCTGCGGACGCCGAGGGTCAGCGAATGGAACCCGGCCTCGGTCTGCTTCAAGCGGGCCGGCATGTGAAACTCGCCATTGAGATACGGGTCTGGCGGCGTCCCGTTGTTCGGCGTGCCGTTCCCCTCCTGGGGCTCGAACCGGACCAGCACCACGGATGCCTGCGTCTCGGCGACCAATGACCGGGCCAATTGTTCACTAATCAAGGAAGCGGGCAGATGCTCGGACAGAAATGCCAGCGTTACGATCTGGCGAACCAACGGGCGAGAGGCGGAGTTCGCCGGCAGGATTTGCGCGGAAGCTGACAGCGTCGCAAGTTGGGCTCCCGTCGGGAACGGGGAATAATTTCCGTTTTGCTGAGCCGATCGAATCGAGTCCATTTGGCGCGCCTCCCAACCTTTCCTGAACTTCGCCAACGGCGTGCCGTTCTACAATCAGGGCGGAGGCGCTTCGTGACCCCGGGGGTAACGCGGAAGCGAATCCCGGGGATGCCCGGAGGGCGTAGGGCGGGACACCGTCCGGTTTTGCGAGCGCTTCCTGAATCTTCACAATCGCACGAGATCGACCCTGCCGAAGAACTTGTTTCAGGAGTCGCGCGGAGCGACACCCGGATCAGTTGACGACTTCGCAGCCGTTCAACTGCAGGGAGCGGAGAGCGGCCGCAGTAACCGCACGCGCAGATCAACAAATTATTCGCCAAACGCGAGCCCGCGGCAGTTTGGCGGGGTTAGGGGATGGAAGCGGATGCACCGGCCTGTGGGCTTCAACCGTGCCGTCGTTGCAAAAGGGACACGGCGTTCACCCCAAACCAAACCACCGGTAGAACTTCCCGTTGCCCGGACAGTTGGGCAAACCTCTTCTTCCGAGGCTTCACCGGAACCGCGCCAAGTGACGCACTCTCCCTTGTGATCCGTACCGACGATGCAGCAACTCAGGTTCTGCCGGTCCGTGTAGATCGAGCTGGTCAAACCTTGCACGCTTGTCTGCGGTCGCAGTAACCTCTTCAAGACAGTGAAACTTGAACGGATAGCCCTGCTGGCCGCCGTGATTGCGGTGATCACCGCCGGATTGAGCGTCGCGGAAGTTCGGAAGTTGCAGGCGCGGTTGGATCGCGTTGCCGACGGGTCGCGACCGCCAGCGTCACCCTTACCCGGCCCGAGCGTCGGATCGCCAGCCACGAACGTTGAGCAGCGTTTGAAACAGTCGGAAGCCGCCGCGCCCAGCCCCGGA
>JANOHH010000915.1:0-3166 GCA_031406395.1 Verrucomicrobiota bacterium
GCCGGGGCGGGGCCTTAACCCTTTGGCGGGGTTGCCCGCATCGTTTACAGCCGTGGCGCGGGGGCCCGGGGGGCGGGCCGTCGCCGCGCCACGACCCTACCAGACCTAGCTACGTCGGCCCTGACCACAATTTCACATTTCATTTTGAAACTAGTCACCTCGTCTCCTACGGTTCTCATTTGATCTCGTCATAGAGGGGACGCAGGCGGGCGCGCAATTTGTCTAGGCCGTAGCGATAACGGCTGGCGGCGGTGTTCGGCGGGATTTCCAGCGTGGCCGCGATTTCCTCAAAGGTCAGGCCCGCCCACAGTTTCAGGTGAACGACGGCGCGCTGGTAGGCGGGGAGTTCCCCGAGCGCGGCGGACAGTTCGGTGCGGAACGCGGTTTCGTCAGGATCGTTCGTCGGGGCGAACGCGGTGAGTTGTTCCGCGGCGAATTGCTCATGATGCTTGCTCCGCGCGCCGCGGCGGCGCATGAGATCAATGGCCGCATTGTGCGCGAGGCGGAGGAGAAAAGCGCGCTCGTCGCGGGCGGAGCGGAGCAGGTCGGGCTGACGGGCGAGTTTGATGAAGATTTCCTGCAGGACATCGCGCGTGTCGTTCTCGTCCCGGGTGAAATTCAAGAGGAACGCGAACAGCGCCGCAGCGTGTTCGTCGTAGAGCCTTTCGAGTTCGGACGGCATCTGAGTTCCTGCTAACATGACGCAGCTCGCTGGAAAATCTGTCTAAGCCAGAAAAACAACTGAACCACGAATGCACACGAAGTGACACGAATATCAGAGATACGGATTTCAAGGAACCACACGGATCAAATCTGTGTTAACCCGTACCATTCGAGTCAAACTAGTTTCGGATTCGTGTTCATTGGTGTTGATTCGTGGTTCAACTGGTTTCTCGCCTTCACAGTCCCGTGGGATGGTCCAGAAACGTCCACGGCACCCGAAATTTTTGAGAAAGATGCGCGGCCAGCGCCTTCACGCCGAATGTCTCCGTCGCATAGTGGCCGCCGTAGAGAACATTGAGGCCAAGCTCTTCGGCCAGGGCATAAGTCCAATGCGGGCCCTCGCCGGTGAGGAACGTGTCCACGCCTTCGGCGGCCGCGATCTTCAAATCACCACCGGCCCCACCGGTCACGACGCCGATGCGACGGCAAAGCTTCGGGCCGCCCGGAATCACCCGGGGCGCGTCGCCGGTGACGCGAGCGAGCCGGGCGGCAAGTTCAGTGAGCGAAATGTTCGTGACAGTCTGGAAACCGATGCTTTGCCCGTGGCTGGCGAAGAACGGACGGAGCTGTTTGAATCCGAGCGCGGCGCAAAGCTGGGCGTTGTTGCCAAGCCTGGAATGCGCATCGAGCGGCAAATGGGAACTGTAAACCGCAACGTTGTTCTCGATGAGCACACGGAGCAGTTCGTATTTCGGGCCCGTCCACGGATGCGACGGCGACCAGAACAAGCCGTGATGGACGATGAGCAGGTCCGCCTTCGCCGCGATGGCAAGTTTCACGGTCGCCAGACTGGCATCCACGGTCGCGGCGATGCGCGTGACGGCGCCGCGATTCGCCACCTGCAAGCCATTCGCGGCGCCGTCGTAATCGCCGATAGCGGCGGTGCGGAGCAGGACGTCGCAGTGTTGGACGAGGGTGGCGAGTGAAGTGGATTTCATTTGTAGAATTGTAGGAGACGACGTGAGGAGTCTCTAGCTTGGTCTTTTGTTTTCATGCAAAGGTGGACGCTTGATGTTTCCGGCGTCCGGCTGCCGCAGCTGGCCATGAATCCGACAGAATTTCGGCCAGAAATCTTCATCCACAGGACTCAGCTTCGGATAGCCCGGAATCACACAACCATTGTAAGGCCAGGTTTCGGTTTCCGCGATCAGCCCGGCCCGCGAAGGATTTGCCGCAATGTAGAAGCAGACTCTCGCCAAAGCGTTCCGCTTTCGTTGTTCTTCCCGCAACACTTCATCCTGCGGCTGAGGTTGAAACTTGGCGGGCGACAGCTCGGGTTCCAGGTAGGTGCGGAGAAAAGCCATGCCATTGATTTGATCGGTGTTGCGCCGTAAGCCCAGCCAAACCAAATGCAGGTGGTCAGGCATCAAACAGTAAATCGGGCAAAGCAATCCCTCGCGCGCGGCCGCGTGCAACAGCAGTTCGCGAAACCGTTGGTGCCATTGAGTGGTCAACCACCCTTGCGCACGGTCGAAAACCGTCAAGGTCCAGAACACAGCGGCGTCGGCTTGATCATGCTCGCGTGGCAGTCGTGGCAGGCCAAACGCCCGATTCAATGGGTCGCGCGGATTTTTCGTTGGCCGCTGGAGTTGCATGACGGAGAAATTAGAGACTCCTTACGTCGTCTCCTACAAGTCATTTTTGTAGGAGACGAGGTGGAGAGACTCAAGCATCCCGTTTTGCAGACCCGAAGGCGGCGGAAGTTAGAGACTCCTCCCGTCGTCTCCTACAGGCGAACTATGGTGACCATTTCCTTTCACTGATTGCCGCGGAGGGGCTATGGCCTTTTCATTTTGATCAGAGACTCCTGACGTCGTCTCCTACAAAACCCATCAGACAGGGAAATTTATTTGTGATCCCCAGTTGATTTCTGCGTGCAGGTTTTTATAGTGCGCTCGGTTTGAAGCAATCACGATGAGCAATTCCTCTGACGCCACGCCGCCGTGGGACACCCAGGCGGCGCGCAACCTCTACAACGTCCACCGCTGGGGCGCGAATTATTTCGACATCAACGAAGCCGGGCATGTCATCGCAAAGCCCTTGCAGGACGCGGGCACGGCGGTGGATATCACGGATGTGATCGAGGAAGCGAAGAGTCGTGGGCTGAAGTTTCCGGTGCTGATTCGATTCCAGGACATCCTGCGCAACCGCGTGGAGTCCATCAACTTGGCCTTCCGCAATTCCATCACCGAGTTCAATTATCAGGGCAAGTATCGCGGCGTGTTCCCCATCAAGGTGAATCAACTGCGCGAGGTGGTGGAGGAAATTCTCGACGCGGGCAAACCGTTCGACTTCGGCCTGGAAGTGGGTAGCAAGCCGGAATTGTTCGCCGGCCTCGCGCTCCAGAACCAGATGGGCAGCCTGATCATCTGCAACGGCTACAAAGATTCCGAGTTCATCAAGATGGCGTTGCTCGGCACGAAGCTGGGCAAGAAGGTCATCA
>JANOHH010000495.1:0-3344 GCA_031406395.1 Verrucomicrobiota bacterium
CCGGTCGAGGCGCGCGTCGAACCCTTTCATGGCCTTGACCATCGCGTCGGTCGCGTCGCCTTTCGCCAACTTCGCGGTTTCTTCCGCTTTCTCGGCGGCGGCGAAGCGTTCCTCTTTAAGTTGCTTGCGACAACCGGCAAGCGAAGTCATCAACTCCTGCGCGCGATTGGTTTCACTCACCGCGAATTGCGCCAATGCCAGAGCATAGAGCCGTCGCGCCTGCTCCTCCGGCAACTCTGTGGGCTCGAGATAGGATTGGTCAGCCAACGCGAGCATTTCCGGCCAAAGCTCATAGTCGAGGAACGCGTCAAAAAGCCGGTTGCGTCCCAGCATCGAACTGCCGTCGTTCTTGTCGTAGGCGGTGTTGTCCTCTTTCCGATTCAGCGTGTTGTATTTCGGATGCCGCGGCAGCTCGACCATGTTCTTCGCGAGCTCAATCGCCTCCCGCACGCGCCCGCAGTAAAGCAGGTCGGTGCAGAGCCACTGGTTGTTGTGCGCGAAATTATGGATCTGATCCGGCAGGATGCGCGTCGCCATCATGTAGGCATGATCCACCCGCGCCGCCGCCTCTTGCTGCCAGGCGGCGTCATCGTAACGTTTCAATTGGCTATAGGTGTGGCCCGGCATGTGCCACATGTGCGCAATGGCGGGGGCGGATTGTCCGCAACGGGCGGCGGAGTTCAATGCGCGCTCATCCTTCTTGTAGTTCCACGCATGAATCCGCGCGTGGTTGATCGGGTGCAACGGATTCACCGCGAGCACTTCATTCATCAAGGAATCCAACGCCTGTCGGCTCGCGACCGGAATCCCGTCCCGCTCATTGTCCCAGATTTGAAACGCGAGAAACGTTTTCGCCTCGAGTTCATCGGGATCTTTCTGGAGGATGTTCTCCAGCGCGATGATCAAATCCTTGCGGCGGTCCACCTGCGGCTTCTTGCCGGCGAAGTAATCGTGATACGCCTCGATCCAAAGCCCTTCGGCGGGGCTGGCATTGGTCTTCAAAGCGTGGGCGTGCTGGATGAAACCGGCGGCGCGATTGGAGTTGTTGACGTTGGCCATGGCCATGCCCCAGTAAGCCATCGCGCAATTGGTGTCGAACGCCGCCACCTGCCGGAAAGAACGCTCCGCTTCGAAATACCAAAAGCCTTGCAGCTGCCCGACGCCCTGATTGAAGAACGCCTGGGCCTCCGGCAGCGTGTTCGTAATCTTGATCTTCACGTTGCCCGTGCCGGGCATGAGACGCGCAGCCTGCCGCGGCCCTTCGTTGAAAGCTTCGCCATGAAGCGAATGACCGGCGGCGGGAGTATTGGTGCCGTTGGCGATATCGACTGGCTCATCGTCGGCGGACGCATCTTGGTGGAATAAAACCACGCTGACCAAGGCGGGTAGCCAGAACCAGTGCGGCAAAACTAGGAATCGCATGGAATCGTTATACCAGCCAGCGAGTGCAAAGCAATTGCAGCCTTCTCATTTTTGGCGGGCGGAGACATTTCAGCTTGGAAAACAGTTGCGGCATTAAACCGCGCGCGGCCAAGCGTCAGAACCAGCCCAAGTTTTTCGACCGATTGACCGCCCGTAGCCGCGATTTACTGGGGTTGACAAGCTCATGCCGCATTCAACTCGCGGCACGCTTTGGCCCCGCGAAAGAGGCAATAGAGGACGAAAACATGGAATCCGACTCCCAACCAGTCCTGCACAAAAAGAAAAATCAACCCGTCCAGCGCAATCAGCACCATCCCCACCACAAAAGCCCACAGGCGACGCTTGTGCGCAAACACGCCGAAGAAGACGAGGACACCGGCCGCGAGCACATCGAGCGTCAGCACCACCGCTTTGCCCGCACTCCCAAGGTCATGCCCGAAGCCATCGAAAATCTGAGTAATGCCCAGGCCGAGGATGAACCGCCAATCGCTGCCGGTGAACGCCACGATGGAATTGACCAGCGAAAGTCCGGCGATCCAGTAAAACCACGAGGCCCCCGATTTCAACTGCGCTTCCGTGGCCGGATCTCGTCTTGGCGCTGCGGTCGCCGCCACATTCGGCACTGCCACATTCGCGGGGGCAGCGAACACGGATTGCAACTCAGAGAAAGTTCCGGCGGGCGACCAGTGTTCCATATCGCTGCGCCGAACCTCCTGTTGCGACTGCACGCGACCTTCGCGCGCCCAAGCGGTGACTTGTTCCAACGTCGCCGGGCCGTATTCGTTGCCATCTGCGCCCCGGATTTGGTAGGTGAGTTCCATAGGTTATGGCGTGAGTCATAGCAAGCAACGCCGTCGGATGACAATGTAAATGTGCAGCGCGCCACGGCGGGATCTCGCTGGGTTGTTTACCCGCTTCCTTGATTTCAAGCTTTGCCTTCAAATCACCCCTCCGGCTATGCTGCGCCCATGTTAGCCCGCGTCTGCTCCGCTGCTGTCAACGGCATCGAAGCTTATCCCGTCGAGGTCGAAGTCAATGCCGGTTACGGCGAGACGATCATTGTCATCGTCGGCCTGCCGGATGCCGCGGTGAAGTAATCCCGCGACCGAGTGACGACTGCGATGACCAATTCCGGCTTCAAGTTTTCCTACGGCCGCACCACCATCAATCTCGCGCCCGCCGACGTCAAAAAGGAAGGCCCCAGCTTCGACCTGCCCATCGCCCTCGGCATGTTGGCGGCCAGCGAACAAATCGAAACCGACCAGCTCGACAACTTCATCGCGGTGGGGGAACTCGCGCTTACCGGCGCGGTGCGTTCGTGCAAAGGCGTTCTGGCGGTGGCGCTGCGCGCCAAGGCCGACGGCAAGATCGGCGTGCTCGTGCCCGCCGAAAACGCAGCGGAGGCGGCGGTTGTGGACGGCTTGCAAGTCATCCCGGTGCAAAACCTCCGCGAGGCGGCGAGTTTTCTGGAAGGGGAAATTCGCATCACTCCCACGAAGGTGGATATCGCGAAACTGTTCGATCAACCGCTGGAGGACGACGCGGATTTCGCCGAGGTCAAAGGCCAGGAATCCGTGAAGCGGGCGTTGGAAATCGCCGCGGCGGGCGGCCACAACGTTCTGCTGATCGGCCCGCCCGGCACCGGCAAGTCCATGCTGGCCTAGCGGCTGGGCTCCATCCTGCCGCCGCTGACACACGCAGAGGCGTTGGAAACCACGAAAATTCACAGCATCGTGGGCCTGCTGCCGGCGGGCGTGGGTCTGGTGACGCGCCGTCCGTTTCGCTCGCCGCATCACACCGTGTCGGACGTCGCTCTCCTCGGCGGCGGCACCATTCCGGGCCCCGGCGAGATTTCCCTCGCCCACCATGGCGTGCTGTTTCTCGACGAACTGCCCGAGTTCAAGCGCTCCGCGCTCGAGGTG
>JANOHH010000499.1:0-1281 GCA_031406395.1 Verrucomicrobiota bacterium
GCTTTTGCACCGCCGCGTGCAAGCCCGCGCGCAACTCTTCCTCCGTGAGCGTGCCCTTCTCCATCCACTTTTCCATCAACGTATCGTCCGCCTCGGCGATGTATTCGATGAGTTGCTTGTGCATTGCGGTAACGCGCTCGGCCAGCGCGCCCGCCGCCGGCGCTTCGGTGAATTTTCCGCTCTGATCACCGGCATAGGTGATCACTTCGCTGCGGATGACATCCAGCAATTGATTGAAGCCCGGCCCCGGATTCACCGGCAGACTCAGCGGAAACACCCGGGTGCCAAAATGTTCGCGCAGTTCGTTCAGCAACTTTTCAAAATCGGTATCCTCCTTGTCGAATCCGTTCAGGACGATCATTTTGGGGATGCCGTCTTCCGTCGCGTATTTCCACACTGCGTCGGTGCCCACGCCCACGCCCTGCGCCGCATTCACGACCACGAGCGCGAAGTCGCCCACGCGCAATGCCCCGAGACCCTCGCTGATGAAATCCGTGTAGCCCGGACAATCGATGAGGTTGAACTTCTTGTTGAGCCATTCCAGATGCAGCAGCGACGCCTGGACGGAAATCTGCCGTTGCTGCTCGCTCACGTGATAATCCGACGCCGTCGTCCCGGCCGCGATGCTGCCCATGCGATTGATCACGCCGGCGCAAGCGAGCATGGCCTCCGAAAGCATGGTTTTGCCCGAGGAAGCGTGACCCACGACGGCGAAGTTACGGATGTCGGCAGCTTGATAGTCTTTCATAAAATAAATATGGGCCGGAAGGTTGGAGGAACCGAGGATGCTAGATTGGCCAGCTCAGCTTTCATTGGTTGGATACTAAAAAGCCAAGGCGGCTATGCCAAGGGGGAATCCTTGACGTTTCTTGCCCAACTCCGTGCGTGATTTGTTGGTCCGCTCAAGGCTCCACCGCAACGTCTCAAGCCGGCCCGGGGACGGGAGAAAACCGTCACAAAGAGGCACAAGCGGCGCAAAAGCAAAGGGAGCGCAAGCGGATGGGAAACCGACTTTCTTCCACCGGCGGTTGGCGATGGGGCTGCCTCGACCACTCCATCAAGCCCGGATCTTTTGCGCCCTTCGTGCCTTTTTGTCGCGATCCTAAAGCCGTTTTCAGGTCACCGGCGCAGCACCTTGGCAACCGCCTCGGTGCGGGTGCGGACGTGGAGCTTTTCGTAGATACGGCGGATGTAGGTGCGCACCGTCTCGAAGCTGATGCCTAGTTTGTCGGAGATTTCCTTGTACATGAACCCCTGGCTGAGGAGATCGAGCACTTCCTG
>JANOHH010000952.1:0-5208 GCA_031406395.1 Verrucomicrobiota bacterium
ATCGAGTACCAGATCCACCAGCCTGCTCGGCTGCGTCGAAGCGATCGACGGGCAACTCCGCGTGTTTGCACAGGGAAATGGTCGGACGCCATCGTTTCCATCGTTCTTCGTGGAATCCGGAGTCCAGAACGCTGCCCAGCAAGCCGATTACCACCCGTTCCTTAGTTATCATAGCTGTTATTCCTGCTATGTAGCATATCCGCTAGTATAGCTCAGGCGCAAATCCAATCGCGCAGAACCTCAGAACAGTGAGTTTAGCCCTGTATCCATTGGGTATTCTTCGAGTCGTCCGCTGCCGTTTTCAACATGGCACAGCGGCTGCAATAGGAGTTGGCAGCAGAAAACGAAAGAGACGATTATGGCAAACAAGACTTTATTCCAATCCTTGCGGGGTGCTTTGCTCCCGAAGACCGATGTGACCAACGAGGCTGGCGGACCGGCTTACGCGCTCGCGCCGAAGCAGGCGCTTGCCCAATACGCCGCCACCGGTTGCTTGAACTCGACCTACTACGCCTCGGCTGACGATCAACTCCAGAAGGTGTTGAACTTGGCCAAGGAAGTGGATGCCGAATTCATCGCCAAGACCGCGGTGTATTCCCGGGAGAAGGGTTTCATGAAGGACATGCCGGCGGTGTTGGCCACGGCGTTGGCGGTGAAGGATGCGCAGTTGCTCCGCACCGTGTTCGACCGGGTGATCGACGACGGCAAGATGCTCCGCAATTTCGTGCAGGTGTTGCGTTCCGGCGTGGTGGGCCGCAAGTCCCTCGGCACGGTTTCCAAGAAACTCGTGCAACGCTGGCTCGAAACGCGAACTGATGAACAGTTGTTCCGGGCTTCGGTTGGCAACGCGCCTTCGTTGGCGGACCTCGTGAAGATGGTTCACCCGAAGCCGGGTAATGCAACCCGCGAAGCGCTTTACGGCTATTTGCTCGGTCGGCCGCACTAGGCGGAAGCCTTGCCTGAGATCGTGAAGCAGTTCGAGGCGTTCAAGGCCGGCAAACGGGATGAAGTGCCGGACGTGGCGTTCCAGATGTTGACCGCATTGGATCTCGGCAAGGCCGAGTGGACCGCGATCGCCAAGAAAGCGCCGTGGCAGATGACGCGCATGAACTTGAACAGCTTTGCCCGGCATGGCGTGTTCGATAACGAGGTCATGGTGAAATTGATCGCCAACCGGCTCGCCAATGCCGAAGCCGTGAAACGCGCTCGCGTGTTTCCGTATCAGTTGTTGATGGCATTCAAGGCGGCTGGTGGTGATGTGCCGAACTTGATTCGGGACGCACTTCAGGACGCGATGGAAGTCGCGACGGAAAACGTGCCGCGCATCGCGGGCAAGGTGTATGTGTGCCCGGACGTGTCGGGTTCGATGAGTTCGCCGGTGACCGGTCATCGCGTCGGCGCGACGACTGTAGTGCGGTGCATTGATGTGGCGGCCTTGGTGGCAGCTTCCATCTTGCGCCAGAATCCGCGGGTGGAAGTGATCCCGTTCGAGTCGGACGTGAAGAGCGTGCAGTTGAACGGTCGTGATAGTGTGATGACCAACGCGCAAAAGCTCGCCGCTATTGGCGGTGGTGGAACGAACTGCAGCGCGCCGCTCGCGTGGTTGAACAAGCGGCAGGCGAAAGGCGACTTGGTGGTCTTCGTCTCCGACAACGAGTCGTGGGTTGACGCCAAGGGTGGCCGCGGCACGGAAACCATGCGGCAGTGGTCCGTGTTCAAGCGGTTCAATCCGCAAGCGCGGTTGGTGTGTATTGACATCCAGCCGTACGCCACGGTGCAGGCGGCGGAGCGCGAGGACGTTTTGAACATTGGCGGATTTTCCGACCAGGTGTTCCAGGTCATCGCGGCGTTCGCGGAAGGCCGGCTCGGTGCGGATCACTGGGTCGGGGAGATCGAGTCGCTCCAATTGTGAACGGTTACAAAGAAGTGTGCCCGGTCACGTCAATTGGGACGTGGCCGGGCGGAGCGGAAGAAGATTTTGCGGGCCGAATGCCGCCTGGGACTACATCCAAACTGTAAAGTCTCGGCAAAAACTTGTCGGCCTGTTTTGAACGGTGATTGATCTTTGAGAGATTTGAAGCGGCGGGAATGCCCGCAGGACTACATGGTAGAGCGCCCGGCCCAGCCGGGAGGCCCGGGTTCGTATCCCGGTTCCGTGCGAACGGAATAGCTCAGAAAACTGTCTTGCACCTGATTGTCGCGCTGCTTCTTGAATTTTATGGCGAATGCAGATGGGAATACATTGGCAACCAGCGGATTCAAATTCCGCCCGATCGGCCGCAAGACTGGTTGAGAATTCTCATCAACCCTTGTCGCCAGTTTGCAGATTTTGTGACGAATGCCGATGGAACTACATCCTTAAAGAGGACGAGGTCGTGGGTTCGCGTCCCGCCGATTCCAACAGATGGGATCGTAGCTCAGCGGTAGAGCGCGTTAATACGTTTCATCAATTTTGTCGTCACAGTCTTTCGCGACGAATGCCGGAGTAACTACATGTAATCCGATGGTCGCCGGTTCGAATCCGGCCTCCGACCCGAGAATGGTTGGAGTAGCTCAGTTGGTAGAGCAGCGGAAAATGTTTCTCCAAACCTTGTCGTCGCGTCTTTTTAGTCGGTCGTCGGTTGCAGAATGATTTCGGCGCGAATGCCGTTGGAACTACATCGGTCGCGGGTTCGACTCCCGTCGGTCTCACTGGATGAGGCCGTAGCTCAGTGGTAGAGCGATTGTTTCGGCAAAAACTTGTCGCGCCGTTTATTTGGGAAATCAATTTGGAAAGCAACATTATGAACGAAGAAACAACGAAGCCAGTCATCCAGCCTACAGGCGAAGCCACCGGCTTCATCCCCGCACCGGGCGATAAGGGCAAACCCATCACCGTCATCGGCACGGCGGCCATCCGCGATGCCTTCGATGCAAAGTGTATCGAACAAGCATTGAACTCGCGCGGTGCCCCTGGCGTGACTGATCTCGTGCTCAATCCTGATGCGCACGCCGGCTACGGCGCGCCTGTGGGTTGTGTACTCGTTTCGCCGACGCACGTTTATCCCGGCCCCGTCGGTGTGGACATTAAATGCTCCATGAGCTTGCTCCAGCTCGATTTGCCTGTTGATGCCGTGGCCGACAAAACCGTTCGCCGCGCGCTCATCAACGCCATCGTGGAACGCACGCCGACTGGCGCGGGCAAAGGTCAGCGCAATGTGAAGAAAGGTCGCAACGTGAACGCGGAACTCGGCCGCCGCGTCGCGATTGAAGGCGCGTCTGAGGCCGTCTGCAAAGACCTCGGCATTCCGCCCGAGTGGGCGCAGCATTGCGAAGACGCGTTTCATCTCGGCCACGGCAACCAACAGGATGATCTCGCGGCCCGCCTCGAATTGCTCATCAGCGCCGGCAAATTCCCGAAGTTTGAGGACAAGATCCGCCAACTCGGCTCTTACGGCGGCGGTAATCACTTCGGTGAGTCTGAAGCCGTGCAGATTGCCGACAACGACCGCGCTCGTCGCGCTGCCGAAGTGTTCGGCTTGCGCGATGGTTGCGTGGCGTTTC
This sequence comes from Verrucomicrobiota bacterium, assembly GCA_031406395.1. Lineage (GTDB taxonomy): Bacteria > Verrucomicrobiota > Verrucomicrobiia > Limisphaerales > JADLHS01 > JADLHS01. Next base: position 3,544 of record JANOHH010000952.1, read on the forward strand.
TCTCGCACTGCGGTTCGCGTGGGTTTGGCTACGCGTTGGCTCAAGGCCAGTTCCAGGCCTTGCAGAACAAGTTTGCGACCTGGAACATTCCGTTGCCCGGCAACGATCGCGAATTGGTTTACGCTCCACTCGGCACACAGTAGGCCGATGATTACATTGACGACATGTCCCTCGGTGCAATCTTCGCGACCGTGAACCACATGCTCATCAATCAGCTTGTGCTGGAAGCATTCCAGGAAATCATTCCCGGCACGCGTGGCAAGCTGGTGTATTTCATCAGCCACAACATCGCGCGCCGCGAAATCGTGAACAATCAGGAAGCCTGGGTGCATCGCAAAGGTGCGACGCGCGCTTTCCCGGCAAATCATTTCGCACTCAAGGACACGCCGTTCTATGAAACCGGTCATCCGATCTTGTTGCCCGGCAATCCGACAGCAGGTTCGTGCGTCATGGTCGCTGATCCGGGTGCAGACAAAAGCTGTTACAGCGTGAACCACGGCGCTGGTCGGGCGAAAGGTCGCAAAGCCGCGATCCGCGAACTCGATCAGAAGACCGTGGATGACGAATTCGTGGCGCACGACATCTTGACGAACTGCCGCACCTATCCGAAGGACGAAGCCCCGGCGGCCTACAAGGATTTCAATGAAGTGTTGAATTCCGTGCGCCTCGCCGGCCTTGCCAGCGAAGTCGCGCGCCTCCGCGCCCGCTTCGTCATCAAGGATTCGGATGAGAGCTTGAAAGGTGCGGCGTGAATTCGTCGCGGAATGATTGCGGGCGATGCGTGTGATTGGCACGCTAACGCCCGCAAGCGATGTCACATCAATCCAACAACATTTTTGCCGGGACCCAGGTGGTCGCGCTGCTGGAAGTGCGCGGCCCGAATAATTCCCTCGTGCATCCGCGTGGCGCGGTGGGTGTCGTAACGCGCACGCCCGCCGTGACTGGAGAGAAGTATCTCGTCCGCTTCCCTGATGGGTTCGAAGCCTCTTTTGAATCTACCCAGCTGGAAGTTCTGAAACATTTCAAAGATCGCCTCAGTGATAGTGCGCAGAGCAATGGGGTGCAGGCTCAGCCTACCTTTGACCTCGAATCCGTCATCATTTACCGCTGCGTCGTCGGCTCGCGCGCGTATGGGCTGGACAATGACGACTCCGACACCGACCGGCGCGGCATCTATCTCGCGCCCGCCGACCTGCAATGGTCGCTTTTCGGCGCGCCGGAACAATTCGAGGACAACGCCACGCAAAGCTGCTACTGGGAATTGCAGAAGTTCCTCACCATGGCGCTCAAGGCGAATCCGAACATCCTGGAATGTCTCTACTCGCCGATGGTCGAGAAGGTCACGCCGCTGGGCGAGGAACTCCTGGCCCTGCGCGACGGTTTTCTCAGCCAGATGATTTTCCAGACGTTCAACGGCTACGCCATGTCGCAGTTCAAGAAGATCGAGCAGGACATTCGCAATTCCGGGCAGATCAAATGGAAACACGCCATGCACCTGCTGCGCCTGCTGCTCACCGGCGCGGCCACCTTGCGCGACGGCCGTGTGCCCGTGCGTGTCGAGACGCACCGCGACCGCTTGCTCACCGTCAAACGCGGCGAACTGCCGTGGCCCGAAGTGGACGACTGGCGCAAGGACTTGCACCACGACTTCGAACGCGCCCTAGC
>JANOHH010000968.1:0-1776 GCA_031406395.1 Verrucomicrobiota bacterium
CGCGTGATCGAAAAACAAGTGCCAGGTGGCGGTCCGGTGGGGGGATTGATCGTGAGCGTGTAATCGTAGTCGGTCGCCGTCGGAAACTCGTCTTTGCGCAAGTATACTTGCAGCGGCTGCGGGAGGGCCGAGATGAGCGCCAGACAAACCTCCAGGTTCGTTGCGCCCGCCGGAACGTTCACCGCATAGTACTGCCAGCTATTGGGCGGCACCGTGTTGGTTATCGATTCCCCGTTCCCCGGCTGCCGTTCCACCTTGATTTTACAGATGTCGACGCGCCCCGTCGCGGAGAGGGAGTTATCCACGTAATAGAATTTCCATTGTCCGCCCTTGGAATCGCCCACAAAGTCGCGCAATTGCCCAGGACCGTCCGGGTGGATGGCGCCCGGAACATTGCCCTCATCATTGTCTTCGTAGACAAAGTTATAGGGTCCAGGTGGAAGCGGCACCAGGGGCACCGTGTGGTTGTTAAGCACGACGGTCTTCTGGCTTGGACTCACGACGGCCCCGACGAGATCGGCAATATTTTCGCTAAACAGACTGTTCGTAACGATGACCCGCCGCACTTCCCCCTGCCCCGCCAGGTAGGCAATCCATTTGGAGGCACCGGGTTTGTCCGGGCTGCCATCGGGAATGGACCCATCGGGCGGATTGAACGGATACGCTTGCACGTAGCCGTCGGTATCTTCCTGGGCCAACGGCAGCAGGCTGAACACCGCAAAGAACTCAAACTCACCAGCCATTTGATCCTCCGACTTGACGCCTATGTAATAGACCTGCCCGTTGCCAGAATCACTGTAAATCACCGCTTCGTCCCCGTTCTCCACGTTTCGACTTCGGGACGTGTCCGCGCCCGCAACGACTGCCGGAGCCAACTGGATCAATGCCGGGTTCTGCGAGACATACAAATCCAAGTCGGCATACCTACGCGTGGCATTGAGGAAGGTTTTCGAGTACACCCCGATCCGCGGGATGGACAGATCGGTGGATGCGCTGATCAAGAAGGATGCGTTGGTGAAGGTGGTGGTGTTGGTGACGATGTAGAAATGCCACTGGTTCGTCATGCCGTTGGTGGTCCCGAGCAGCGGGGTGTTGGCGCCGACACGTTGATCGGTCAAACTTCCAGACGTGAAGGAGTTTGGTACCGAGAAAAGATTCGAGACAACCGTCACCGCCGTCGGCATGGCGGGGGTGAGCGGGGGAGCTGAGGCAGCCAAAGTGAGCGTGGCGATAGCCTCGCCGTCGCCCGAGGAGATCACGAGGGCGTAATCCTGAACCACGTTGTTGGTTTGGGCATAGACCGCATTCACATTGACCCGGCGGGCGGAAACGGTGATGGAATAATTTGTCCCCAACGACGAGGGGGAAGGGGTGATGTAAACGTTCTCCACATTGTTCACTGCGTCCACGACCGGCGGTGCGTTGGTGTCCGAAGCCAGGGTGAAGGGGTCGTTGCCTCCCGGGAAATCGTTCCCATAATACACGATCGGATTCAACGGACCGTCCAGGTTCGTAACCACCAGGTCGAGGTCGTTGACCAGTTTGACCCCCGCCGCCGGATTTCCCGGCGGATCCGTCCAAACCAAGGTGACCCGCAACGGCAACGCGCGCCCCGCCTCACTGACGGAAATCTTCCAAGTCTGACTCTGGCCGGTGGCCAGCGCCCTCGTTGGCGACTGATCGAACAACAGCATCGAGTTCGTGGCGGTGGTGTTGATGCCGTTGGTCAGTTCACGGTGCAGGCTGTTCGGCAGATTGATCAAGCCCCAGCCCTGG
>JANOHH010000969.1:0-9939 GCA_031406395.1 Verrucomicrobiota bacterium
CTGAAGTTGCCGGTGCGCGAATTGCCGGACATTGATCCGCCGATTGTCAGCGTGACCACGATTTATCCCGGGGCCAACGCCGCGGTGGTGGAGACGGAAGTCAGCGAACGGTTGGAAGAAGCCATCAACAACATCGAAGGCGTCAAGACGCTGACGAGCTCGAGCCGCGAAGAGGTCAGCTCGATAACGGTGGAATTTGAGTTATCGCGCGCGATTGACCTCGCCGCGCAGGACGTACGGGACCGGGTTTCGCGCGTCCGCGGGCAGTTGCCGGACGCCATCGAGGAGCCCATCGTTGCCAAACAGGACGCCGATGCGCAGGCCGTGATCTGGATCGGGATCAACAGCGACCGCTTCTCGACCCTCGAACTCAGCACGATTGCGGAGAAGCAGATCAAGAACCGGCTGCAGACCATCAAGGGGGTCTCCTCGATCATCATCGGCGGCGAGCAGCGGTTTGCCATGCGGCTCTGGCTCGATTCTTCAAAAATGGCGGCGCATCGCCTCACCGTTCTGGATGTGGAGCGGGCGTTGCGGGAGCAAAATGTGGAACTGCCCAGCGGGCGCGTTGAAAATCTCGAACGCGAGATGATCATCGAAATGCGTGGGGAATTAAAAACCGCGGAGGAGTTCAACCGGCTGGTGCTCTTCAATGACGGCACGAAGATCGTCCGCCTGCGGGACATCGGCGTGGCGCGCAGTGGTGTGGAAAACGAACGCACCATCGCCCGCAACAACGGCCGGCCGTGCGTCTTTCTGGGCATCGTCAAGCAGTCGAAAGCCAACACCATCGAAGTGGCCCACGGCATCAAGGCGGAGGTGGAAAAAATCAAGCCGACCCTGCCCCCCGGCATCGAAATGGTTTTCAATTACGACGAATCCATCTACGTCGAGAATTCAGTCCACGAAGTCTGGGTGACGCTCGGCATTGCCTTCCTGCTCGTCGTGATCGTCATCTATCTGTTCCTGCGCGATTTTCGCTCCACGATTATTCCCACCATTGCCATACCGGTTTCCATCGTGGGGACGTTTGCCATCATGAGTCTGTTCGGCTACTCGATCAACATCCTGACGATGCTGGCGCTCGTGTTGTCCATCGGCGTGGTGGTGGATGACGCCATCGTGGTCCTGGAAAACATCTTCCGCCATATCGAGGAAGGCATGCCGCCGATGAAAGCCGCCTACCAGGCAATGGCGGAAATCGGCTTCGCGATCATCGCCATCACGGTTGCGCTCGTGGCGGTCTTTCTGCCGCTGGCTTTTCAGAAAAGTTCGACCGGCCGGCTCTTTACCGAATTCGCGGTGGCGGTGGCCGGCTCCGTGATCATCTCGGCCTTCGTGGCCCTCTCCCTCTCGCCGATGATGGCGTCGCGCATCCTCAAGCCAATTGCGGCCAACCAGAAACACGTTTTTTTCATCAACTGGTTCGATCACTTTCTGGATGCGGTCAACCGCACGTACAAGCGGTTGCTGGAATGGTCGCTGGGCCATCGCGTGAGCATCCTCCTGGTGGCGGGGGCGAGCTTGGGGCTGACCTTAATGGCCTTCACGCATCTCGAAAGCGAATTTCTCCCGGAGGAAGACAAGGGTCGTCTGCTTTGTTTCGTCTATGGACCGGAAGGGGCCACCTCCGAGTACACGGACCGGATGCTGAGAAAAATGGAGGCAATCCTCGTCACGGTGCCGGAGGTGCAGGCTTACGGAGCGATTGTGGCCCCGGCGTTTTCCGGTCCGGGGCAGGCCAATTTCGGCATTGTCTTCCTCCGGCTCAAAGATGATCGCACCCGCACCGTGCAGGAAATCGTGAACGCGCCCGACGGACTCAAAGCCAAGTTTTTCGGCCAGGTCGAAGGGGCCATCGCCATCGCCCAGATTCCCAAGGCTATTGGCCGCGGCTTCGGCGCGCCTTTTCAATTGGTCCTCAAGGCGCAGAACCTCGATCAGTTGAACACGTATTCCGGGGCGTTGTTGAACAAACTCCGCGGTTCGGGTTATCTGCAAAATGCGCGTTCCTCGTTTGAATACAGCAAGCCCGAACTGCGCCTGAACATTAACCGCGACCGCGCCGCCGCGCTCGGCGTTTCGATCCAGGACATTTCCCGCACGCTCCAGATGTTGTTCGGCGGCCTCGACCTGAGCCGCATCAAACTCGACGGTAAGGAATACAAGGTCATCACCCAATTGTTGCGGACGTCCCGGCTGACGCCGCAGGACCTCGACAAACTCTACGTACGGAGTGCCAAGGGGGAATTGATTCAACTCAGCAGCATCGTCACGTATCAATCCGGCCCGTCGCCGAATGCCATTGAGCACTACGGTCGCATTCGCAGCACCACGATTTCAGCATCCACGGTGGGCGTGCCGCTCGGCACCGCGATGGCCCGGGTGGAGGAACTGTTGCGCACCGATCTGCCGCCGGGGTTCACCTATGAATGGGCGGGGGAAGCGCGCGATCTCAACGAGTCCGGTGCGGAAGTCTGGTGGGTGCTGATCGTGGCGTTGATCATTGTTTACATGGTGCTCGCGGCCCAGTTCGAAAGCCTCGTTCATCCGCTCACCGTCATGCTCGCCGTGCCGCTGGCTGGCCTGGGCGCCTACGGCCTGCTTTGGCTGCTCGCGTTCCTGGGTCAGACCGGGATCATCCCCGTGATACCCGCGATGAACGACAACCTCTTCAGCAAGATCGGGGTGATTCTGCTGGTCGGTTTGGTGACCAAGAATTCAATTCTCCTCGTCGAATTTGCAAATCAGCAGCGCGCAAAAGGGGCGAAAGCCCGCGCGGCCATGTTGCAGGCCGGCATCGTCCGGCTGCGACCCATCCTGATGACCGCGTTTTCGACGATTGCTGGCATCCTGCCGATTGCCATCGGCTTCGGGGCGGGCGCAGAAAGCCGGCGGCCGATGGGTGTGGCGGTGGTCGGCGGCATGTTGACCAGCACGTTCCTGACCCTGATCATCATCCCGGTCGTCTATACGATTTTCAGTGATATCGCGGACAAGTTCGGTTGGAAGCAACACTTGGAAACGGCCGGGGAAGTTGACGTCGGGTCCGAAGTGCCGAGCCCATCCGAATAACCCATAGACTTCCGATTGTCTCAGTCTGGCTTTAGTGAGTGCGAGCGAACGTCCTTGGCCGGCACATTGGTGAAATTGTAGAGATTGATTGCGTCCCCTAACACGAACCCGTGGTTGATCATGGTAATCCGCCGATCCAAACCATAGATTTCGATCATGAAGGCATGGCTCTCCACTCCATCGGGTGGATGAGGTGGAAACCATCGAACTGCGAACAACGGCAAAGGCTGCAGTGGGGTCTTGGGATCGGGTGAAAAAGTGTACTGGGTGACGGTTGGTGGAAACAGAACCCATTCCGGTCGGTCGTAACCCAGCCGATGCAAACAGTTGCTCGCGATTCTTACGGCTTCGTTGGTGTCAATCAACGATTTTTGAGTGACCAACCAAGGCAGCATTTTCATCCGATCCAAGCGAGACGTCGCGACCTGTTTATCATAAAAGTTCACAGTCCCCCAAGAGCCGGTGCCGGAGTTCCAGTTGAACTGGTAACGGTCATCAAACACCATCAAGATCCCGCGGTTGCTTTTTCCCACATTCGTCCTAGTAGCGCGCGATATCTCCAACGGCAGTTTCAAATCCAACTGCGCCTTTTCGGCAAAGTCGTTGAACGCCGGCAGGACGAGTTGCAGGGAAAGCAGAACTATGTTGGTGTCCATGTGCTGCAAATCTACTGCTTAAACAGCCCGGGATCACCCCAGATCTGAATCGCCGGATACCCACTGGACGAGGTTAGGCCGATGGTGCCATCGGCGGCCCTTTGGAGTGCGTCGTCAAGGTTTTAATCGTTATCAATCCATTCCTCAAAAAATCGTAAAACGAAGGTGCTGTGGGCAGTATCAAAGCTGGCCGTATAGACGTTTTTCTTCCAGCCCACAAATGCGCGCGGCTGCAGACCCAGGGCCCCAAAATCCGCCGGGCTGCCAACCACGGTCTGAATTCCGAATGCCTGCGGCAAAGTTCCGCTTTTCGCGCCCGTGGTGCAGCCATCCAGGAACACAAAGCGATAAGTATGGGCAATACTGAGGTCGTTCGTTGGCGATAAATCGTAGTTCCCCAACAGGTGCGCGATTTGTAATGCCTTTGCTCCATTCACCCTATCATTGGCGCCAAATCCCAACGACGACGGGCTGCCGTGTCCAAAGTAATATAAATTCCGGCAAACGGTGTTCAAGCTGTGCAGGTACCCCATAAAGCTGTTCCAATCCGAAGTGCCGGTGTGGATCACAAATCGGCTGCCGGAAACAGTGCCGCCGTTGCCGGTCGCATAGATTTGAATTTGATTCAGGTTGTTATTAAAAACCAAGCCGCTGGGGTAGAGATTCAGATTCGCCACCAGCCACGGCCCGGTTAGATTCGCGTTGGAAAGCACTTTGAGCACTCTTCGCTTCAAGCTGGGATTGTAGGAAATCGTTACATCCACGAACTGACTGTCTGTCGCATCGTTCCCCAGTTCGTCCAAGCCATCCCAGAAAGTGTCAATGACGGCGCCCGTCGCAATCCCCGTCAGCGTGCGTACGACGGAACCTTGATCGTTTTGAATGGTGATCTGGTACGGCGCATTGTTGCTCGCAATGATAGCCCGAATGGGCAGGCCCGAACCAAACGTATCCGGCCAGTCCGGGATTTGAATCTGATTGCTTACGTTGACCGTCACGTCGGGCCCGGTCAGAACGTCGTTTCCGGTAAACACCACAGCCGGACGAATCACATAAGTTCCATTCGTTGTCCGGGCAGTGTCCCACACCAGCGAGGGAATCCCTTGGATTTCGTCAGAGTCAACCGATCGAACTCCAGCGGGTTGAAGTTCATCAATCGGGTCCAGCATCGCGGCGAGCACGGAGTCAGCACTGTCAGGAAAGCCTACTCCGATCGGCATCGCCAGTATGCCAGAGACCGTTTGTCCGTTGGTGACGCCACTTAGATGGACGCCGTTTCTGACCACTCGATAAAATCCGCAACCCTGCTCAGGTCCGTCACCCTGAGGTTCTGGACCGTCCGTGCCACCCGAACCGTCGAGCATTGCGCCATCTTTGCTCCCGGTGCTCAACCATGCAGCTCGGTCCGCCCTGGCTTTCAGTATCCTCGCTCTCACCTCTTCCGGTGAGAGCGGCAGCGGGGGCTGATTTCTAAGCTCCCAATCGTACGGTTCACGCCCTTCCCATTTGCACTTCTCATAAAGCGCCGCCAGCCGTGCCTCCTCGCGTTGTCTTGTGATCTCCGCTCGCTCTTCGACGGACAAAGAAGTTGTCGCACTCATCGTAGTCGAACTGCCCTCTCCGCCACTGCCCAGCATTCCGAAAACCTGGCCGGGCGGACAATCCACGCGGTTCGAGTGGACGAACATCGTTATGTTCGTCCCGACTTTAGCAGGAAAGAAATTGGTGAGCGTGGCCCAAGTCGAGTTCGTGTCGAGCGTAGGCCGGTATTGCACGATGTAAGTTTCATCATTGGTACTCGGCCACGACAAAACCACGTCAGGACAGCGGATGGTGAGCTTGAGTCCCTCAATGGCGAGGGCTGCCGTAGTGGAAGCGATGAGTGCCAGCGTCAGCAGCCGGGTGCGGGTTGTATTCATAGTTTGTCCTTGAGGCTTTGGCCTACCGTTAGGCACCTTTATCTTATATTAATAACACATTAGCAATATTAAAGTTCCCATCTTGGGGAGGGTCGGTATTTCCGGGCTCCCTGGTCTTGTAACTGTGAGTGGTCGAATCGGATAAAAACGAAGAATGCTTGGCGAAGCACTTTACGCTCACCGCAAGTTTACTAGCATCAGCCAGTGAAAAACTTGTTGAAAAGGCCGACCTGAATCCAAAGTATCTACCTGAAATTGAACGGTGCCGGAAAACGATTTCCAGGGATGCGCTTTTGCGAATTGCCAAAGCATTGAATGACGGGATACACGAACTTACCCGAGACTTGCATTGTCGGACGAAAGGCTCTTGTCCGACATGAAATGTCGGGCCCAAAAAATATTGAGTTCAGCACCGTGGGTGACCTCAAACCCGATTCAGGCCTTGACCCAACGCATCGCCTTCATCTCGAACCGCGGCAAGGTTCCCGCCGCAACCACACATACCGGCACGCGCAGGGCGAAGGCTTTGTGGAACAATTGCTCCAACTGGGTCGCTAATGCCGGCGTGGCGGCGCCCGCGACCGGCTCGATCTCCACGCGCATCTCCGTCAGCGCCTGTTTCGCGCTGACGTGAACGCGATACTCCGCCACCTCGGCAAGGCCGCGAATGATCTCCTCGACGGCGCTGGGATAGATGTTCACACCGCGCACAATAATCATGTCATCCACGCGCCCGAGGATGCCGCCCTCCAGCGCGAGATCAAACCGGCCACATTCGCACGCTACAATTCTGCCTTCCGCATTTGGCATTCGGCATTGCACCAGGTCGCCTGTGCGATAACGCAGCAGCGGCGAGCCGATGCGGGCCAAGGTGGTTAAAACCAGCTCGCCCCTTGTCGCCGGCTGGCCGTTGGCCGGGTCAATCACTTCTGCGTAGTACGCCGATTCGATGACATGCAACACGCCGGGCTTGGCCGGGCACTCCAACGTCACCGGCCCCACCTCCGTCATGCCGTGGTGATCAAAGATGCGGGCACCGGACCAAAGGGATTCGAGCTTGGCGCGCGTTGCGGGAATACTCCCGCCCGGTTCACCGGCGACGACGATTGTTTTCACGTCAAGCTTGTGGATGGCGATTTTTTCATCCTCCGCCACCTCCGCCAACCGCAGCGCATAGGTGGGCGTGCAGCAAAGCACATTGACGCGATTGTCCTGCATCACGCGCAACCGCGCGGCACTGCCGAGTCCGCCGCCCGGCAGACACAATGCGCCGCGGCGAGCCGCCGCCTCAAACGCCAGCCAGAAGCCCAGAAATGGGCCGAACGAAAACGCGAACATCACGCGGTCGCCCGCGCCCACGCCGGCCGTGCGGAAAACTTCCGCCCAGCATTCCAGCATCGCCTCCCAGCTCTCCGGGGTGTCGAGCCAGCGCAACGGCGCGCCGCTCGTGCCGCTGGTTTGGTGAAAGCGGGTGTAGCGATTGAGTGGGTAGGTCAGATTGCTGCCGAAGGGCGGATGCGCGAGTTGGTCAGCCACCAGTTCTGCCTTGGTAGTAAAAGGAAAACGTGCGGAGAAATCGGCACCGGACGAAACATCGAAGGTGATGCCGGCGGATTGCAATTTGCGCGCGTAGAATTGGTTCGCCGGGAAAAGTTCCGCGACCAGCGATCGGAGTTGTTCGAGTTGGAAGTTCTCGAGTTCGGAGCGCGTTGGGGGCGAAGCGTCAGTCATGCAACGGTTCTTTCACCGCCGCGCTGCGCAAACCTGGGCTGGCAACGTGGCCGTGCAAGTGACGTCACTGCGGTCGGGCGGCGGTTGGCGCCACGCTTGCCGGCGGTTTGGCCGCAACGGGCGCCGGCTTGTAATAGGTCACGAGACAGCCACCGAGGGCTGCCAGGGCGATGCCGACGAAGAATTGCGGCTTGATGGAGCTCAGCCCGCCTTCGGGCGGATGTTGAATGATCGAAACCAGTGCGTTCACAATCGGCGCGCCGGCGAACACGATGGCCATCACGACCGACGGAGTGCCTTTCGCGCCAAACGCCAGTAACACGCCGAACGCGCCCACCGCGCCCACGACACCGGCGATCAGGGACCACCACAAGCCCGCGGCGGGATAGTTCCAGAAATCAAGGCGGCCCTTGTTGAACGCCAACACCGCCAGCGGTGCCAGCACGGCGATCAAGAAGTAGGCGAAGCCGACATACAGAAACGCCATGTAACGGCCATTCACCTTGTCCTGCATGCCCATTTGTCCGCTGTGCAGAAAAATGCCATAGACACCCCACGACACGACCGTCATCAATGCAAATACGAGCCAGTTCATAAGTCGGAAGGCTAGCGGCCAGCTGGCGGTATCGCAAATCGTTTGTCGGAATAGATCCGCGTCGCGAATTCGGGACTGTCTACACTGCGGCGCTCCCAACCGCCACCCTTCAGCTCAAGCGAGGAGGCGAGCGGGTGCGGCCTCAATCTTATCTGCGATCATCTTCGGGATTCTGGTCGCCTTCATCTTGCCGCCCAGAGCCGTCACGCAAACGGTGACGACCAAGCCACGGGCGACTTCCCGGCGTTCCTTGCCTTTCAGTTGATGCAGGCGAAAGGCGTAGGTCAGGGTCTTGGATTTCTTCTTTGCCACGAGCAGATGGATTTCCACCTCGTCCTCAAACTGCAACGGCGCAAAGAAATCGCACTCGCAATGGACGCGCGGCCAGCCCACGGGCGGTTTGGCCTGACGCGAAGCGATGGACAGGCCTAGCGAGCGGAAGAACGCAGTTTCCGCCGCCTCCATGTAGTGGAAGAAAACTGCGTGATGGACAATGCCCGCCATGTCGGTGTCGCCAAACTCAACCCGGCGCACAATTTTATATTCGAAAGCCATGGGCGAATATTAGTTTGCGCCGGCGAATTTACGATTGAAAAAATGCGGGCCGGCGCCGAACATTTTGCCCGGCGACCCAGAGCTTTGCTTGTGGCCAGCGCGGGGCGGGTGTTAGTCTCCGCGCATGGAATCCCCGGATTGGGCCAGTCTCAGTGACGACGAGTTGCTGGAGAAGAAAATCTCCCAGCTCGGTTTGAAGCTGGACGTTCCGCCCATTCAATCGCTCGTGCAACAGCTCTACGCCGAGCTGTCACAGAAAGGGCTGAGCTTCCATCCCCCTTGTCACATCGGCGACGAATGGTTTGTTCCGGTTGGCATCCCGGCGATTTTTGTTCCTTTCTTTCTCACCCATGACCGGCTGCGGCAACTCGAACGCAAGATCATCCTCGAAGTCGAAGGTGAGACGTCGGATTGGTTCATGAAGCTGATTCGCCACGAGGCCGCGCACGCCTACGCCTACGCCTATCAGGTTTTCCGCAAGCGAAAATGGCAGCGCACCTTCGGTCTGTCCTCCGCCGAGGAAACCCCGTCGTTCTATCGTCCGCGGCCATACAGCCGCAGTTTCGTCGTGCATCTCGAGGACTGGTATGCGCAGTCGCACCCCGACGAGGACTTCGCCGAAACGTTCGCCGTCTGGCTCACGCCGGGGCTGGACTGGCGCGCGCGTTACCAGGATTGGAAGGCGCTGCAAAAACTGGAATACGTGGACGAGCTGATGCAATCGCTCGCGGGCAAACCGCCGTTGCCCCTGCCGCAATATCAGGTCGCCGATTACGACTGCCTGAACGTGAAGCTCAAAACCCATTACGCGAAGAAGCGGAAGGAGTATGAGCATTCCTTCCCGGACTTTTACGACAACGACCTGCGGCAACTTTTCGACGCTGGCGTGGATGTCGAAGGGCGCGTAAAGGCATCCTCGTACTTGCGGCGTCATCGGCGCGAGTTGGAAAATGCCGTCTGCCAGTGGACGAACGAAAATAAGTATCGCGTCAACAAGTTGCTCACCCGCTTGATTGATCGTTGCGACAAACTGGGCCTGCACATCAAGGCCTACGACCCCAAGCAAAACCTGCAGGTTTCCGCCTACATCACCACGCTGGTCATGAACCATTTGTTCACGGGCAAGTTCAAACGCACGAAATAACCTTGAAAAAGAAACTCAAAATCCTCGCCTTGTTCGACGCCATTGCGCCGACGACCATTGATCAGGACCTCAGCGCCGAGTTGAAAACGGATGATTGGAAGACTGAGGCCAACGTCCTTGCCGCGCTCGCGGAACTCGGCCACACCGTCGAACACCTCGCCATCTTCGACGACCTGAATGTGCTGCGCCAGAAGCTCGAAAGCTTTCAGCCGGATGTCTTGTTCAACCTCGCGGACCAGTTCAAAAACAACCGCGCGTTCGATC
>JANOHH010000506.1:0-2166 GCA_031406395.1 Verrucomicrobiota bacterium
CTGCTTTTCGACAAAGCGTTTCAGCGCGCCAAGGTAATTCCCAAGCGTCAGGCCACCAGAGGGCTGGATGCCAGAAAAGTGAAATTGACAGGCAAGCCCGTGACACTCGTGACACCTGTGACAGACGCGGAGCGAGTGTCACGTCTGTCACGTCTGTCACAGGGGTAAAGGAGTTTTGCAATCCGCGCCACCTTGCCCACGCTCCGAGGCCGTGGCGGGCATCGCGCCCGCTCCGCAGGCACGGCTACGGTCGTCCCTCCCTCCGCCAGCCTGCTTCGCGCCGCTCCACCCACCTTTCTGCTCAGGGCTGACCTGGGGCCAGCACAACCCGGAAACCAATGACGGGGTCCCCGGAGTTCGCGTAGAAGTAGATGCGGAACGCGGACCGGCAGTACCTGGCGAAGTCGCTCCAGTCGCCGCCACGGATCACGGGGTTCGCGCCCGAAGCAGGCCCCTGCGGGTCAAGGGCAATCCCGCCCAGATAAGGACCGTACCAGTCCTGGCACCACTCATAGACATTCCCATGCATGTCATACAAACCCCACGGGTTCGGTAGCTTCTGTCCCACCGGATGCGTCGTACTGCCACTGTTGGCACCATACCACGCATAGTTCGTCAGGTTCGTGTAGCTCGGATCATCCCCATAACTGAATCGGCGATCAGAGGTGCCGGCACGGCAGGCATACTCCCACTCCGCCTCCGTCGGAAGACGATACACACTGTTGGTCGCTATCCGACCCGCCGCTCGTTCCCGCTCCGTGAGCGCCCCGCAGTAATTCGTGGCATCGAACCAAGTCACTTGCTCCACGGGTCGATTGGTGTCCGCCGTCGCCCGGGGAGGCTGGAACCAACTCGAATTGTTCCCCATCAACGCCAGATACTCCCCTTGCGTCACCTCATACTTCCCCATCCAAAAACCCCGGCTGATCGTTACCGCCGCCTGCGGACCCTCCGAGTTAAACCGGTCCACCTCGTTCGTCGGGCTGCCCATCCGAAACGTCCCCGGCGGAATGAAAACCATATTCGTCGGGGCCGTGAACACCGCCGCCCGGTAAAACCGCTTGCCCGTCGCTGGGGCAGACTTGTCGGTCCACAGATACGGGCTGGCGGGCAGTTGCAGATATTCCAGACACCGCCAATCGCTCTGGTTCGTGTGGGCAAGGTCGGTCACGTATTCAATCGAGTAAACGGTGCCCACCGCACCCGTGACCGTCACCCCGGCATACAGTTGCAGGTTGAGGACCGGCGGCGTCTGAGCCGACGCCCGTGGCCCGACCGCCCAAGCGGCAAGACCTATCGCAGAAAGGAATCGAACGAGACTTGTTAATCGTGTTTTCATAATTTCCCAGGTTGATGGTTGCTGGTTCCCCCGGTTCACACCGGGTCTGGGCACGCGGGTCGTCGGTTCGTGGACGTGATTTGATTACGGCTTATCGCTCCGCTCAAAGGCAATAGCAAGTGGAAAAAACGGCGGGCAACGGCAGCAACCCGCAGACGCCCTTGTCCACGATCACCACGCAGTCCGCAGGATTTTGCGGGAATTGCCAAGCTCGCAGCGAAAAGAATTTCGCAATCCGCGCCGGCGGGCGTAGAGTCATCCCATGAGTGACGTTGCCAGCAACGCGAATGCAACGAACCGAAAGCCCGGTGGCATCACCGGCAAGGGTTTTCAACCGGGGAAGTCTGGCAACCCCGCCGGCTGGACACGCCGCCGCCGTCACGCTAAGGCCGTGGGCGAACTCATCCGCGACTACCTCGCCCAGCCCGATGCTGAAGCCACGTCGGCGACGGGACGTAAAGTCAATCGCCTCGACGCCCTCATTCAACGGCTCGCGCAGGAAGATCCCAAAACCCTCTTGGCCTATGCTTACGGGAAGCCCGTCGCAATGATCGAGCACCGGGATTTTAACGGCGGGCCGGTGACAGTTCTCCTGCACGGCCACGAGTTGCCGCACGTTCGCTTCGCCAATTGCGACCCGGATGCGGATCGAACTTTGTAGGTTCTAGCTCAAGACGGGCAACCCACAGGTGACGCTTGACCCGTCGCGCTAGCTACTGAGGTTTTGGCAAATATGCCAATACGATGTCGCAACCGTGGGCATCACCGGTCGTTTGCGAGCAAGGAATCTCTTTGGCGTCCAACCCATCTGGTGGCGCGGCAAGATG
>JANOHH010001100.1:0-1004 GCA_031406395.1 Verrucomicrobiota bacterium
CATCATCAGTCCGAGCAGCCAACAGCAGCAGTAGCGGAAGCCGAAACACCAAGCACACCCGCGCCAGTCGCAGAGCCGACCGCAGCGCCAGCCGCCAAGCCGGACACCAGACTCCCGATTGATTCCGAAGCGCGGAAGCAGAACCGGACGATGCCGACCCCGAAGGTGTTGAACGCCCTGTTCACCAGCCTGCCCGACGTTTACCGCGTTGCGGAAGTTGTTGGCAAATGGGTTTGGGTGACGTTCAAAGAGTCGCCCGCCGCCGAGATTCGGCAGCAGTTGGCCCAGCTTGGCTTCCATTGGAACCGTGAGCGGCAAGCGTGGCAGCATCCGTGCGGCAGTTTCACGTTGGGCGCGAGCCCAGCCGACCCGCACGAGAAGTATTCCAGCTACCGCCCCGCCAACATCCCACGGAGCACCCCGACCACGGAGGCAGCCGCCTGATTCAACCGGGGCGGCAGCATCCGCCCCAAACTTTTCAAAAATTATGACCAACACTTACACCCTCCGCGCCGGTGATCTTGTCGAGTATGCCGGCCAGCCCTGCCGGGTTGTCCGCGTGAACGAATCCGCCGCCGTTGTCGCGGTGATTCAAAAGCCCCGCACCATCACACCGCGCTTTGG
Source organism: Verrucomicrobiota bacterium (assembly GCA_031406395.1). Lineage (GTDB taxonomy): Bacteria > Verrucomicrobiota > Verrucomicrobiia > Limisphaerales > JADLHS01 > JADLHS01. The sequence goes on from JANOHH010001100.1 coordinate 625, forward strand.
CAAGCCGGTGACCATTCAGCCCAGCCCCAAGCTGGAGCGCATCAGCCCGCAATCCGAAATCCCCATCCTTAACCGCTAACGCTATGAACCAAGACCAAAACATAAACCCGCTCGAAGCCATTGCCGCCGTTTTCGGCGAGCCGAAACAAATCGCCGACGGCATCACCGCGTTTGGCCCGGTGGTTTACAGTTACACCCGAGCGCAGGCCGTCGCCGACGGCGTGCAGGTCGAAGTCTCGAAAGTCGCCGCGGAAGCAGGAATCAAGTTTCCGGTTTTTCTCACGCGCACCGTTTACGATTCTTACGTGACCGTGCCCGAAGGCGTCACTTGTCAGGACGAAGCCGGTCGCCTTTGGGATATTGTCTGGATGTTGCGCTTC
>JANOHH010001149.1:0-1055 GCA_031406395.1 Verrucomicrobiota bacterium
CGTAAATTTGATGGCGTTGCCGACAAGATTTGTAACGACCTGTCGAACGCGCAGTGCGTCGCCGTAGATCGCCGAAGGCACGTTGTCCTGGCATATCCAGCAATTTGATTTCTCCTTCGGTGCCGGCGTGTGGGCGCCCACGGGAAACTCGGGTGAGCCGACCGATGCCGGCGCGGGCTACTGGACCCCGATGCTGACCGCGGGAATCACCTGGTACATTGACGCGGAAAAAACCTGGAGCGTGTCCGCGCTCAACCGTTACGAGTTTAACACCGAGCAGCGCGACACCGACGTCACGCCCGGACAGGCCTACTCCCTCGAATGGGGCATTGGCAAAGCGGTGACCATGACTCTGGAGTTGGGCGTGGCTGGGTACTACCAGCAGCAAATGACCGGGGGCAATGTTATTGGTTCGACGGCTCACGATCGCGTGGCCGCCGTTGGCCCGGAAATCAGCGTGACGTTTCCGAAGCCCATGCTTTTTGTGTCCTTCCGTTATCTTTACGAGTTCATGGCCGAAGACCGCGCCCAAGGCCAGACCTTCGTGCTGAACCTGACCAAACGGTTCTAACCTGCTTTCCGGACATCGTCGGCGAGCGCGTGGATGACTGTCGCGCGCTTTGCTTCAGAACAACGCAGCTTGTTTGAAAACGGGCTGATGGTTGCTCGCCAAATAAACGGCAGCGGCTGGGAGTGGTGTCGGTCGCGATTGTTGGCGCAGCTTGGCAATTTCCGCCCCGGCCAACTCGTCGCAACGCTCGTTGAGTTTATGGCCGGCGTGGCCCTTGAGCCAGCGCCAGTGGATGGTGTGGCCCGCGACCAACGTGTCCAGTTGCTGCCACAAATCCTGGTTCTTCACCGGCTGCTTCTCGACGGTTTTCCACCCACGCGCCTTCCATCCTTTGAGCCATTCGCAGACGCCTTTGCGGAGATATTGTGAATCGGTGAAAATCTCGACCTTGCTCGGTTCCGGTAACGCCCGCAACGCTTCGATTGCGGCCTGCATTTCCATCCGGTTGTTCGTGGTGGCCGGCGAACCGCCGCTCAACTCGAGG
>JANOHH010000519.1:0-2546 GCA_031406395.1 Verrucomicrobiota bacterium
GGCGATTATGCTCCCCGGCGTGCGGGTTTCAAGGCCGGAGCGCAGGCTGAGGCTGCCGGCGGGGTTGGCAGATGAATATTGGAAAACCTGAACTTGCGATGGCCTAATATTCAACTACCATGGTCACGACAATGTCGGTTATTAACAATCAACCAAAGACCACCATGAAAAAAATTATATTACTATTGGCCGCCATCTCACTGGCGGGAATCGCTTCCGCCGCTCTCAAGCCGGGCGACAGCCTCACGCCCTACACCATCAAGAACGTCGATACTGGCAAGGAATACTGCCAAGTTTGCGCTTACGGCGCCAAGGCGGCCAAGATCGTGGCCTTCGGCAATTTGAATGATGAGGCCTTTTGGGCGGACTTGAAAAAGCTGCAGGCCCTGCAGACCGGCCAGAACAAACTGGGGGTGTATGCCCAAATCCTCGATTCCAAGGACACGGCAGCCATCAAAGCCGCCGCCGCCAAAAACGGGATCACCTTCCCGGTCGTCGTGGCCGCGGAAAAGGATTGGGACGCGGCGTACCACGTGAAGGGCGTGAGCCGCACGATCTATTACGCGCAGCGGAACCGGATCGCCTGGACCTCCGTCGGGCTGAACGACAAGGCCACCGGGGAACTGGAAGCCAGCGTCAAGCGTGACCTGGCCAGCTAAGCCAAGAAACTCCCTTTCAAAAGCCGGCAAGGGTTCGCCCTTGCCGGCTTGCTGATTTGTTGAACCGCCAGGGGAATTGAAACCCGGCCCGAGGCGGTCGGTGAAATGGGTTGGGCGGTCAGTCCGCTGCCGGCCCCGACTGCGGAGAAAGCCTCTCCTTAGTCAGGCTGATTTGATAAGCTATTCCCGCCTCAACGAAACGACCGGCGTCCTCGTGCCCACTACCGTGACCATCGGCTACAACACACCGTGGCGACAGGTGCATGCCCTGTTGCTGGAAGCGGCCTGCCGCACTCCCGGTTTAAAACCACTACCGCACCCCACCGTCTTCCAAATGCAACTCTCCGACTTTTACGTGGCCTACGAACTCCGGGTCGCGCGCGAAAAACCGGCGGAGCGGGTCGCCGTGCTGTCGCAACTACACGCCCACATCCAGGATGTCTTCAACGAACACGGCGTCCAGATCATGTCCCCGCACTACGAAGCCGATCCGCCACAAAGCGTCATCGTACCCAGGGAAAAATGGTATCCGCCGCCGGCCAAACCCGGCCCGTGATTCCATTCTGCTGTCGTTGTTGGTGTGGCCAGCGGGGCGGCACCGAGCAGAAGAGAGCGGAGATAAGCAGGCCGGCCTTCGCGCATCTCCGCCAGCCTTCTTGCCAGCATTAACCCCCTTCAACTTCGCCCCGGGCGGGCCGTTGCTGAGCAGGTGAACCCTCCGCAAACCGTTGCCCACACCAAGGCCACTGTTGCTGGGCAGGGTGGGGGCCGGCAGTTGGTGTGCGTTAAAATGTGTAAGCGGTGCCGGCGATCAAGCGCAGTTCGTTGTTGTCGATGCCAGAGGGCTTGGTGGGAGATTCGGAATAAATATCCTGAAAGACCACGCGCAATTTCCATTTCTTGTCCTTGCTGATGGCGGTATCAATGCCGGCTTCAAACGTGACCGTGTAATTCCCCATCCAATCATCCACGGCGGGAACGTAAGAAACGCTCTGCCAGATTTTGCTCGAATCGGTGAGTTGATGTTCGAAGCGTTCGGAAAAACGGAGGCCCAAGTAGGTGTCATTGTCCTCGCCATTGTACTGCTCGGTCACCAGGGAAGGACCAAATTCAACCGCCAGGGTGGTGTTCGTACTCTTGATGAGGTAGTAGCCGACCAGGGGTGTGAGCGACGCCCGATAAGCCAGATCCTGAATGCCATCGGAAGACGCATCCAACCGGAGACCGCCGTAAAATCTCTCGGTGTACAAGTGATTGTACTGGCCGAACCCTTGGATGAATTCAGTGTTCGCCGTGGTCTTTTTCTGGTCGTTGTTGTTATCCTGCCCGTAACCGCCGCTGATCCCGAAGGCGGCCTCGTCCTTGTCCCATTTGCGACTGGTAAGCAGCCCGGCCGTTACGAGCAAGGTGTCCTTGGTGCCGCTGGTGATGGTCAACCCAGCCGCAGCCGTGGTTTCCCAGCCCTTTTTCGCCTCGGGCTCGGCCGCCGGGGCAACCGCAGCGCCGATCAACAGTATGCCTCCAACGATCACGCCGCAGCAGAGAAGGTTCGTTTTTGAGTTAATGGATTTCATTTGGTTTTAGGTTTGTTTGGCAGAGGCGTTTTGTGTCTGCCGGGTCGTTTTGTATCAGGTGGATGCCCGTGGATTCAAGTGATTATTTTGAGGGGGCACGATCTGAATTGGGCTCCGACGGGGCGACGCGACCGGCCAGTGGAGAGCGGCGCTTAAGGGGTGAACTTAAGGAACGGCAGTTGTGTGCGCAAGTTGGCTGGGAAATCGGAATCGCCCTGGTAAAAATACCCGGCCCGGCTGCTCCCCGTGCCCCAGGAATGGAGAAAATACATGGTCTCCGCCTTGATCCAAAGCCCGGAGCCGTCAATGAACA
>JANOHH010001197.1:0-2221 GCA_031406395.1 Verrucomicrobiota bacterium
GAGGTTCATTTTGAAATCAAAAGAAGTTCTTGCCAAGCCCCGTAAGCGACGAGGTAACCAAGCTCAAACTGAAGGTAAGATGGCGCCGCCCGTCGTCGCCGACGTTCATGAATCAGTCCCAATCCCATTCTTTGAACAGGTCGGCGATGGGATATTGGAAGCCCGGCAGGACTTGTTCGCCCTCCAGGAAACCGCCCGAGCCAATGAGTTTGCGCTGAATGGGCGAATGACAGACTTCGACCTGTTGAAGTTCTGCATCAATGACCCAGGCCATCTGCGCGCCGCTGGCGAAGAAGTCCCGGAGGCGATCATCAATCTCCGCGCGAGTGTTGTTCGGCGACAGGACTTCGATCGCCAAATCGGGTGCGCCGGGGAAAAACCGCTTTTCGTTCGGCTTGAATCCGAGCGTGGTCAGCCTGACCTTGGAGACAAAGGAAACGTCCGGCGCGCGACAGTTGCGGTTGAACATCCAGAAGCCGGTACTTGAATCCAGCACGGCGCCCAGCCGGTGGGCCCGGTTGAAGGTTTCAATGGCAAAAAGCAACCGCGTGCAAATACGACCGTGGAACCAATTGTTCTTTGGACTCATGACCAGTTCTCCATTGACGACCTCGTGGAGGAAGCCGTCCTCCGGCAATGCCTCCAGTTCGGCTTCCGCCCAAAGATGCTTTGCCGGTTCGACCGCAGTACTCATGAACGCAACGTAAGCAGCGGGCCGCTCACTGTCAAACACGCATGAACTGCCTTTGCCAACTATAGAAAGTGGGAGGCTACGATCGAAGCTGGAGTTTTCAATCCAGTTCAGCCGGAACCATTCAATTCAACCACGAATGGACACCAATGAACACAGGTCAAAAATCGCTTTCTGCGCGTGCCAATTGCACTCACCAAAAGGTGCTTGTTCACCGGAACCGAGAATTCGTTGCTTCCGCTTTTAGATTCGTGTCAATTCGTGTTCATTCGTGGTTTCCGACTGCATACTTCCGGTTCAGACCTTTTCCGGCACGACGAACGGTTTCCGGTAATCGCGCGTCCGCAATTCACTCGCGGCACGGTTGCCGATGAAGGTTTCCGGCTTCACATCCACTTTCAATATTTCCCCAAGCGTGGCGGGCGTTTTCTTCAAGTCCACCTGATTGGCGGCGAGGTGTTCGTCCATGCGGCCCAACATTTCGGCCATTTCTGGATTGTTCCGGACGGCTTCGCGGATTTCGTCGGGTGAATGCTTTTTCCCCAGGCGATAGGAAATGTTGGCGGTATGGCAGAGCGCGGCGGAAAGATGGCCGTCCTGGATGTCGGCGTTCAGATCGGTGTGCTTGCGGCTGCGGACGGCCTTGATGAAGTTGGCAAAGTGGTCGCCGCCTTCGCTGAATTTCTTGGTCTGCTTGCCTTCCTTGTCGAACACGAGGGCAGTGTCATAGCTCGGGATGACGACCCGGCCGCCTTCGCAATCCACCACCACGCCGATGCTGGCGCCGTGGTAATTGTCCATCTTGTCGGAGGTGCTGTTGGCCGGCAAGCCGCGCACTTCAAACAGGAGAGGAGCTTTCTTGTAGTTGTGGAGGACGATCTGGGTATTGGGCGTGGTGCCGTCGTCTTCGTAACCGAGTCGGCCGCCAATGCTGAAGGACGTGGGGGCGAGTTCGTTTTCGCCGAGCACCCAGCGGGCGATGTCCATCTGGTGAACGCCCTGGTTGCCGAGATCGCCGTTGCCACTGGGCCAGACCCAGTGCCAGTCGTAGTGCAGCTTCTTGCGCATGAGCGGCACCTCCTTGGGCGCCGGGCCGCACCACAGGTCGTAGTCAATCGAAGGCGGGATGACCAGCGGCTGCTCCGCCTTGCCTATGCTGGCGCGGCGTTTGTAACAAAGCCCGCGGGCGCGGATGATTTTGCCGAGGTTGCCAGCGTTCAGCCAGGCGATAGCTACCTGCAAGCCGACGCTGGAGCGGCACTGCGAACCGGTCTGAACCATGCGGCCATACTTGCGCGCGGCGGCGACGGCTTGCTGGCCTTCAAAAATGTTATGGGAGGCGGGCTTCTCCGTGTAAACGTCCTTGCCCGCCTGCACCGACCAAATCGTACCGAGGGCGTGCCAGTGGTTCGGCGTGGCGATACTCACGACGTCAATGTCGGAATTCTCCAGCAGCTTGCGAATGTCCTGGTAGCCGATAACAGTCTCGCCGCGGTCCTTGAATTCTTTGACGCCTTTGTCCAAAACACT
>JANOHH010001198.1:0-3907 GCA_031406395.1 Verrucomicrobiota bacterium
ACTTCCTCGGGTGTTGTGGAGCAGACGCTTGCCAAAGCGCAGGAGGAGTTGCAATCCGAAATGAATGCCTATCGGGACGCGGCGTGCAGACGAATCTGCTCAAGCTCATGGAAGATGGCGATGTGCCGGTGGTTTCGCCAAACGACGTCACCGGGCAGTTGCAAAGCGCCATGTCGGCCATGCGTGGCGGCGGCGGGGCACAACCGGAGACGATCAACACCCGGCACATTCTCTTCATCGTCAGCGGGGCCTTTTCGGGCATCGCCAAAATCATTCAGGGTCGGCTCGGCGCGGGTGGCAGTCGCGGGAACGCGGCTCAAACCAGGAAGATGAAGAACGAAGAAAGCCTCCTTGCTTTAGCGGGTACGGCTGATCTCATCGCCTATGGTTTGGAGCCGGAGTTCATCGGTCGGCTCCCGGTGCGGGTCGCCTGCCACGGCTTGAACGCGGACGATTTATTTGACGTGCTGCGCAAAAGTGAGAGCAGCCTTATTCATCAATACGAGCGGGCTTTTGCCGCCTACGGCATCCAGTGCGAGTTCAAGGACGACGGCCTCCGCCGCCTCGCCGTGTTGGCGTCCACTGAGCACACCGGGGCGCGCGGCTTGATGACCATCTGCGAACGCGTCTTCCGCGACCTGAAGTTCAAGCTCCCGGGCAGCCGGGTGAAGCGGTTCGCCGTCACGGCCAAACTGGTGGATGCGCCCGGGCAGGAACTGCAGCGACTGCTTGTCGGGTCGGCTTCTTGATGTTCTACCTATTCGTTCTTCGTGGAGCTGGTGGAGTTCGAAGTTGGTCATGAAGTTCTGAGTTGACCTGGTTCGGGCTGCTGGATTTGCGAGCTGAACAGACTCTCCTCTAAATCGGCGGCGATGGTTTGGAAGCTGCTAAATGTGCCTTCAGATGCACCGTGAACCTCGGTCGTATGCCCCAATTGTAAACACGGTTTCCGCTCGAATGTACGCATATTCGGCAGGGAATACCTGTTGCCATTCTGCCGCTCTGCCCGTTGTTGGGTTGCCGCGTGCGCGCAGATCGTGGGGCGGATGGGCCGGGGAGATGAAATGAAAATGGCCGCTCCCTTGACCATTCGCAGCAAACTTATCTTGATCGTCATGACGACGGTTGGCGCGGCGCTCTGTCTTGCAATCGCGGCGATGGTGGGGTTTGACCGGTGGAGTTTCACAGCGCGCATCCAGCAGGATGCCGAGATGAGCGCACAGATCATCGCCAACAACAGCCGGGAGGCGCTGAGTTCGGGCGACGTGAAGGTCGCCCGGAAGAATCTATTCGCGCTCAGTGCCGATCCCCATCTCGGCGCGGCGGCCATTTATGACCAGGACGGCAAAGAATTTGCCCGGTACGTGCGCTCTGGTTGGAAAACGACACTGCCCGAGGCTTGGACGGGCAACGGTATCGTCTTCGATCGCCAACATCTAGCCGTGTCGCAAGCGGTCGTGATGAGCGGACGACGGTTAGGGACGGTTCTATTGCAAGCGGATCTTGGCGGGCTGCAGGAGCGCCGTCGGAATGGCGTGGTGGTTGGGGCGGGAGTATCGTTGCTCGCCCTGGGTGTGAGTTATGGGCTGGCGCTGCGCTTGCAACGCTTCATCTCACAACCGATCCAGAAACTGGCCGAAGCTTCGCAGGCGGTCGCGGCCAACAAAAATTACTCCGTGCGCGTCCCCAAGCATGCCGAAGATGAACTCGGGGAGTTGGTGGATGGTTACAACGAGATGCTCACGCAGATCGAACTCCGCGATGCCGCGTTGCTGCAGACGCAAGTGGAGTTGGAACAGCGGGTGAACGAGCGGACGCACGATCTATTTGAAGCCAATCGTAGCTTGCGCAGCGAAGTGGAGGCGCATCGACGGGCGTTGGAAGAATCCGATGGTTTGCGGGCCAAGCTCCAGTTGGCCTATGAAAATTTGCAACGCGAGGCCGGCGAACGCGTCACCGTGCAGGAGGCGTTGAGCCGGTCTGAGGAGAGATTTTCCAAAGCGTTCCAGGCCAGCCCCGTGCCGCTCGCCCTGCTCGCGCGCACCCACGGCACGTTTATTGACGTCAATGATCGGTTTGCCGAACTCGCCGGGATGAAGCGTGAGGAGATCCTGGATGGCGCGCTCTTCAGTCTGCCGCTCTGGGCGGTGCCGGAAACCCGGGCCCGCATCGAGCAATTGCTGACCGACGGGGTGACCTTGCGGAACTGGGATTGTCGGATCGCCGGCGTCGGCAAGGAAACTCGAGCGGCTTTGCTTTCGGCCGAATCGTTCCAGCTGGGCAGCGAGGCGTGCGTGCTTCTGATGACGGAGGACATTTCCGAACGTGCGAATCTCGAAGGGCAGTTGCGACAAGTGCAGAAGATGGACGCCATCGGCCAGCTCGCCGCTGGGGTGGCGCACGATTTCAACAACCTGCTCACCATCATTCAGGGTTACACGCAGATGGTGCTGGTCATGCAAACGGGCGAGGGCGGCGTGATTCGCGAAGCCCTCGAAAAAGTCATCAGCGCCACGCAGCGCGCTGCACAGCTTACCGGACAATTGCTCACGTTCAGCCGCAAGCAGGTGGCGCAGCCGAAGTCGCTCGACTTGAATCAGATTGTCACCAACATCACCGGCATGTTGCAGCCGCTGCTCGGAGAAAGTGTCCGTCTGAAATGGCGTCCGGCGGTCGGCCTCCCCACGGTTATGGGCGACAGTGGCATGTTGGAGCAGTTGCTCGTGAACTTGGCCGTCAACGCGCGCGACGCGATGGCGCGGGGCGGGGATCTGCTCGTGAGCACGTTTATTTGTGATATTGACGCGAGCTATCGCCTGGCTCGACCGCAGGCCAGTGCCGGCCGCTTCGTTTGTTTGCAAGTCGCCGATTCCGGTTGTGGCATGGATACCGAAACCCGCGAACGGATCTTCGAGCCGTTCTTCACCACCAAGAGTGCAGGCAAGGGGACTGGCCTCGGTCTCGCCACAGTTTATGGCATCGTCAAACAGCATCGCGGTTGGGTGGAGGTGGCGAGCCAGGTTGGCGTTGGCACGACGTTCAAAATCTTTTTGCCCGCCGCGCAAGTAGGACCGACGGATGCGGAAAATGGTAGCGGCGGCGAGCGCATCCGCGGCGGCCACGAAACCATCTTCGTCGTCGAGGATGAACCAGCCCTGCGCGAGTTGGTCAGTCAAATTCTCCGCACCTATGGCTATCAGACCGTGGAGGCGGCACACGGCAAGGAAGCACTCAACCTCTGGCGCCGGACTTCGCCCAAACCGGCGATGCTGCTGACCGACATGATGATGCCCGAGGGGATGACTGGTTGGGAACTCGCCGAGCAGCTGCGCGGCGAAACACCGGGCTTGAAGGTGGTCTACACCAGCGGCTACAGCCCCGAGTTGTTTGGTGGCGAAGTACACCTCCACGACCGAGCGAATTTTCTGCCGAAGCCTTTCCACCCGCGTGCCCTCGCGAAAACGGTGCGGCACTGTTTGGACACTTAGCGGTTTGCGCGTAGGCTGCGCCCGCGGGGTATTTTCTCGTATACCAAATACATCTCGTCCGCCACCCGCCGAGTGGATTTCAGTTTGAATCGGGCAGCGGCGGCCAACTGCAAAACACCGAAACCGTCGGCGATCGTCGGTGCCGTTCGGCCCCCAAAAACTTTCGGGCAAACGGTGAGATGCAACTCGTCCACCAACCCGGCCTGGAACAAGGCAGCGTTCAATTCACCACCGCCTTCACAGAGCAACCGATCCACACCCCATTGCGCGTGAAGCCAGCGAAGTGCGCTGCGGAAGTTGATTTTGTTCTTGCCGCAAATCCGGACTTCGTCCGCCAGGGCTCTGAGCTGAGGGAGTTTGGCCGCGGCGGCTTGCTGGGTCGTCAGAATGATAATCGGGGAAAAGCGATGTTTGAATAC
>JANOHH010001213.1:0-1147 GCA_031406395.1 Verrucomicrobiota bacterium
CCAGGGCGCAGGTCAAGGTTCAGGAGATTCTGACCCAGGCGGGCGCGCAGGGGAATAAGATGATTGAGGAAGCCCGGCAGTCAGCGGCCAAGGTTTTGGAAGTGGAATCGCAGAAGGCCATCGCCACGGCGAACGACATCATCACGAAGGCGCGGCAGGCGAGCGAGGCGGAACTCGTGCGCATGAAGGCCGAATTGCGCAAGGAAGTGGGCCGCCTGGTGGTCAACACGACGACGAAGGTCACGGGCAAGATTTTGACAGCGGACGACCAGGCGCGGTTGGCCGACGAGACGAACCGGCAACTGGCCGCCAACTAATCCGTTTGCGGAATGAAGATCACCAAACAAGCCCGACGCGACGCGAAGCAGTTGTTCCATACCTGCACAGTAGGCGGCCTTCTGGACGAGACGCGGGTGCGCAACGTGGTCGGTGCGGTCATCGCGCAAAAGCCGCGGGGTTATGTTGGGATTCTCACGCACTTCCAGCGGTTGGTGAAGCTCGACCTTGATCGGCGCGCGGCGCGGGTGGAGAGCGCGGTGCCGGTGAGTGAGGCTTTGCAGCAATCGGTCAAAGCGAATTTGGCCACACGCTATGGCCCCGGTCTGAGTGTGAGTTTCGCGGTGAACCCGGCTCTGGTTGGCGGGTTGCGGGTGAAAGTGGGCAGCGATGTGTTTGATGGCAGCGTGAAGGGGCGGTTGAGCGAATTGGAAGCAAGTTTTTGATCGGCAAAAGGAATTGAAATTTTGATATGAGCAATCTACTGCAGGAAATTGAGGCGCAAATCAGCGGCGTGAAAACGTCGGTGAACAAGCAGAATGTCGGCATCGTTCGCGAGTGTTCCGACGGCGTGGCCAAGATTGAGGGCCTGACCGACGCGATGCTCAATGAGATGCTCGACTTCGGCAACGGCGTCACGGGCCTTGCCCTCAACCTCGAAGAAACTGAAGTGGGCGCGATCATCCTCGGCGACTATCTCGGCGTCCACGAAGGCCAGGAGGTCAAGACGACCGGCAAGTTGCTATCCGTACCCGTGGGCAAAGGTTTGCTCGGCCGCGTGGTGAACATGCTGGGCCAGCCGATTGACGGCAAAGGGCCGATCAAGGAAGACGCATTTTATCCGGTGGAAAAAATCGCGCCCGGCATCATC
>JANOHH010001216.1:0-3430 GCA_031406395.1 Verrucomicrobiota bacterium
GTGAAGTCGAGCGCGGCGAGGGAGACGCCATGACGCTGGTTGGGGTCGAAGGCGAAGAAATTGGCCAGAAGGGCACTGTCCGAAATCACGCCGTTGGCCTGAACCTGGTCCAGTTTCGTCCCGTCGACAAAGCCGACCTTCACGCCGCGCATCAGCACGCTTGCCCCGGTCTTGATGCCCCCGACATCGCCGGACTTGAGCCGCAGCTCGTAGCCCTTCCGATAAAAAGAGGTGCCCGAGCTGAACAGGATGGCCAGGGTCGCGAGCAGCAGCAGGCCCAGGAGGACGAAAAGGCCCACTTTGATTTCAATTCGTGACTGGCTCATTTCAATGTGTGATATTCTAGGAATCCGCGACGCCGTCAATGAATTGCCGCACCACCGGATCCGTCGAGGCGAAAATATCCTCCGGCGGCCCCGTGACGTAAATCCTTTTGTTGTGCAGTAGCGCAATGCGATGCCCAACGCGACGGGCGGTCCGCATGTCGTGGGTGACGACGACCGTGGTCACCTTCAGTCGCTCGGTCACGCGCATGATCAGTTTATCAATGCTGTCGGACACAATCGGGTCCAGGCCGGTGGTCGGTTCGTCGTATAGCACAATTTCCGGGTGGTAGATGATGGCGCGCGCCAGCCCGACGCGTTTGCGCATGCCGCCGGACAACTCGGATGGCCGCTTGTGCTCGACATTGGACAGTTCGACCATGTCCAAGGCCTCTGCGACCTTGAGCGTAATTTCCCTTTCCGTGAATTTTTTCTGCCGCCGGAACGCAAAGCCCACGTTCTCCGCCACGCTCAGCGAATCAAACAAGGCGGCGCCCTGGAACACCATGCCGAACTTGCTGCGCACTCGGATCAACTCGCGCTCGGGCATCCGCGTGATGTCCTCGCCGTCAATCACCACCTTTCCGGCGTCGGGCTGGAGCAGGCCAATGATGTGCTTTAGGAGAACACTTTTGCCGCCCCCGCTCCGGCCAATGATGACGAGCGCTTCGCCCTTATCGATGCTGAAGCTCACGCCGTCGAGAATTGGCTGCGGGCCGAAACTCTTCTTAAGATCGCGCACCTCGATCATGTGCCGTGTAACAGTTTTCCCAGCATCAGGGTGAGGAAAAAGTTGGAGATCAGAATGGTGATGGAGGCAAACACGACCGCTTCCGTTGCCGCATGCCCGACGCCTTCCGCGCCTTCGTGACAATGGAGCCCCTTGTAGCAGCCGATGCTGGCCACGATGCCCCCGAACACCACGCCCTTGATCATGCCGATGGCGAGGTGCGTCGTGTTCGTGTAACGCAGCATGTTGTACCACGAATACGCGGGATCGATGCCCAGCAAGTAAACCCCCACGACGTAACCCGCGCCGATGCCGATGGCGATGGCCTCTGCCGTCAGTGCCGGCATCACGAGCAACGCGCCCAGCAGCCGCGGCACGACCAGATAATCCACCGGATGCGTGGCCAGGGTGCGCAGCGCATCAATCTGCTCCGTCACGCGCATCGTGCCGAGCTCGGCGGCGATGGCGGCGCCCACGCGGCCGGCGACCATCAAGCCCGTCAGTACCGGGCCGAGCTCGCTGCACATCGAAACACCCACCAAGGCGAGGGTGGCGGTGTCCATGTTGATTTTGTGAAACTGAAAATAGGCCTGCGCGGCCAGGACCATACCGGTGAACGCGCCGGTGATGATGACCACGGACTGCGATTTCACGCCGATGAAATGCATCTGCTGCAGCAGGTCGCGCCCGGCGACCCTGAGGGTGAACATCGACGCGAGAGATTCCTGGACCAGCAGGCCAAAACGTCCCAGGCCGCCGAGCCAGTCCGAGAAAAACCTTTTGCCCGCCGAAGTCATCTGCAGCGGAAGCTAGCAAGGTCCGCCGATGTTGGCGAGTGTTTGCTTGAGTTCAAATGGCATGACGAAGGAGTTGTTGACGATGAACGGGGCGGGTGTCCCCAAAGAAATCTTGTTCAAACGCAAAAGCTGTGTTTAAGTGATTTGGTGAAGAATTTCCCGATCAAGCTGATGTCCCACACTGTGCTCGCTACGCTTTTGATACTCGGTGAATTGGCAGCCTATTCGCAGTCGTTTGGCCCCTACGTAGTAAACCGCACCTTCGCTCTGCCCCGTGGTGCATTGGGTGATTTGGCGTACGCTGACGGCTTCTTGTACTCCTCCGATTACGGTTACGCCTACATTCATAAGCAGGATCCCAACACCGGCCAAGTCCTGCAAAATTGGGCTCCGCTCGGAACGATCCAACAGCTACCCACCGGGTTAGCATGGGACGGCAGCAATTTGTGGATGGCAATTCGCGATGAAAGACGAATCTACAAACTTAATCTGCCAGCGACTGGAAACGGATCGGTTGCATCTAGTTTTGGCGTGCCCACTTCGCCGGGATTGACCGGTTGGCCGATGGATTTGGCGTACGCCAACGGTTATTTTTATTATCCCGAGTACCAAGGGCCAATTCACAAAATCGATGCCACCACCGGCGTTCAAGTTGGAACGATTCCGTCACCGAGCGGAACCGTTTATGGATTGACGTTCGACGGCCAAAACCTGCTGGCATCCGAAGGGCTTAGGGACACCTTGTGGGTTGTTTCTCCGCAAGACGGGACGATTCTGGATACTTGGCAGACCGGCGTCAGTGGAATACAAGGTCTCGCATACGACCTGACAACGCATTCACTTTACATGGGTAATTATACCACGGTGACGGTCGCACTGATGGTTCCGGAACCGACAACTCAGGCGATCTTTGCAGCATTGTTTCTCAGTCTCGTATCCTACTCCGGATTTCGACTTCGACGGCAGCTGTAAACTTTACATTCCCAGCCTCTCAACCGCTGGATGGTGGGCGTCAAGTTCGGCGCGAGTTCACCACTGCTTTCCATCTGCCTTCGTGCCGCAGAGATTAACTTTGATGCCGAGGGCATTGGCCATCGCGGCTTTGGTCAGCAGACACTGGTCGGCGGCCTTGGCGCTATTTGCATAGACGCACTGGATGTGATTGGCCTTGTGTTTGGCCATCATTTGATCGCGGGTCACGCCATAAGTGACGGCGTGCATGATCGGCCATTGCCAGGTGGTAGCCTTCCAGCGGCGTTCGGTCTCTGCGCGGGGCAGGGTGATGACTTTCGCGCGACCCAGGTCCATGTGCAGCGCGCCGCCCGCGACGTAAATGCGGGACCAGACAATTTCACCGGGCCGGGAAATGCCGCGCAAGGTACTGCCGCCCTTCGGAAAATACATGGGTGGTTGCCGGAAACCTTCGGCGCCGGCCCAGCCGTCAATGAAATGCGCCGGCGGCGCACTCCCGCTGATCTCAAAGACCCAGACGTATTCCTTCGTGGTGCCGGACTGATCCCAATCGCCCCAGCGCAGATCGTGCAGGGTATTTTCCGGCGGTTGCTTGAGCGCTTCGTGGA
>JANOHH010000527.1:0-6607 GCA_031406395.1 Verrucomicrobiota bacterium
CCCCCAGGTCATCCGTCTGCGGCCCGCGCCGCACGCGCGCACCCGCATCCTCAGTTATTCGCTCCGTGTTTCGCCGGAAAAGCATTTCCTCAACTGGGTGCAAGACCCGCAATCTAACTACGCGGCGCGGTTGGTGTTTGAGAAACCCACCCGCGAATTGCTCGTCGAGGTGGACCTGGTCGCGGAGATGGCGGTGTTTAACCCGTTCGATTTTTTTCTCGAGCCGCAGGCGGAAAAATTCCCATTCGCCTACGATCCTGCGCTCAACCACGAATTGGCGCCGTTCCAGCGCAAATGCTGGCTCACCCCGGCGTTCTCAAAATATCTAACCACCCTCCGCCGCGACGTGCTCGGCGAAATCAAACGCCGAACGAAACAGGAACGCCTCGAAGTTCCTGAAAGCGAAAAACCGCGCACGAATGATTTCCTGGTCGCGATCAATCAGCGTTTGTGGAAGGACATCAAATACGCCATCCGCCTCGAACCGGGGGTGCAGACGCCGGAGGAAACCCTTACCCTGGCCAGCGGCTCGTGTCGCGATTCCGCGTGGCTCTTGTGTCAGTTGTTGCGTCACTGTGGCCTCGCCGCGCGTTTCGTCAGCGGCTATCTCATCCAGCTGAAGGCGGACGTGAAATCGCTTGATGGCCCGAGCGGCGCGGAGAAGGATTTCACGGACTTGCACGCTTGGTGCGAAGTCTATCTGCCAGGGGGCGGCTGGATCGGCCTCGACCCGACCTCTGGTTTGCTGGCGGGCGAAGGTCACATTCCGCTGGCCTGCACGCCCGATCCTTCGAGCGCCGCGCCCATTTCCGGCGGTGTGGATGAATGCGAAACCGAGTTTGCCTTCGACATGACCGTTACGCGGGTTTACGAATCACCGCGCGTCACCAAGCCCTACACCGAGGCGCAATGGGCGGAGATCGCGAAACTGGGTCACGCGATCGACGCCGATCTGAAGCAGGGCGATGTCCGACTCACAATGGGCGGTGAGCCAACGTTCGTTTCCATTGATGACCCCGATGGCCCCGAATGGAATTTCACCGCCGTCTCGCACAAGAAGCGGCTGCTCTCCGGTGAACTCATCAAACGCCTGCGTGGAAAATTTGCGCCCGGATCGCTCCTGCATTACGGCCAGGGCAAATGGTATCCAGGCGAACCGTTGCCGCGCTGGGCGCTCGCCGCGTATTGGCGCAAGGACGGCGTGCCGATCTGGAAAGATGATTCGCTCATTGCGGATGAATCGAAAAACTACGGCCACGGGGCGAGGGAGGCGAAGGAACTGCTTAGCCGCATCGCCAAGCTGGTTGGGGGCGACCCGAAGCATTTGATTCCCGCCTACGAGGACGCGTTTTACTACAGTTGGAAGGAACGCCGCTTCCCGTCGAACGTGACGCCGGAAAAATCCAATCTCAAGGACAAGCAGGAACGCGAACGCATCGCGCGGATTTTTCAGCAAGGGCTGGGTTCGGTCGTCGGCTACTCCCTTCCCATCAAGCGCATCACCGATGGCTGGATGACCGGCCAATTGTTTCTGCGCGACGACGACACGCTTTGGCTGATCCCGGGCGATTCGCCCATGGGCTTGCGCCTGCCGCTGGATTCCATTCCGTGGGTTGCAGAAAAAGACTTTCCTTGGCTGAGGCCTCAAGACCCGTCGAATCCCGAGCTGCCGGAGTTACCGAAGAAGTTCCCTTATCGCCAGCAGTTCGTTGATCGAGCGGCAGCACCTACTTTGCCCGGTCAAGGCCCCGGTCAGCGCGCTCAAAAACTTGAAGAAAATCAAAACCCGCTGCGCCGGCCCGCGCCCGGTCAAAGCGCGCCGTGGGTCATTCGCACCGCCATGTGCGTTGAGCCGCGCGACGGGCGACTGCACGTCTTCATGCCGCCGGTAGAGAGGACCGAGGATTACCTCGACCTCATCGCCGGCATCGAAACCGCGGTGACCGCGATGGGCGTGCCGATCATTATCGAAGGCGAGACCCCACCCAAAGACCCGCGCCTGAACAAGCTCGCAGTGACGCCGGACCCGGGCGTCATTGAAGTCAACATGCACCCGAGCAAAAGCTGGGACGAACTCGTGGAGCGCACCGAGATTCTCTACGAGGAAGCTCGCCAGACCCGGCTCGGCACGGAGAAGTTTATGCTCGATGGCCGTCACACCGGCACGGGCGGCGGCAACCACATCATCCTGGGCGGCGAGACACCGCCGGATTCCCCGGTTTTGCGCCGGCCTGATTTGCTGCGCTCGTTGCTCGCATATTGGCAAAACCATCCGTCGTTAAGCTGGCTGTTCAGCGGGCTGTTCATCGGCCCGACTTCGCAAGCGCCGCGCATTGATGAGGCCCGCAATGATTCGCTTTATGAGCTCGATGTCGCGTTCAAGGAGATGGACCGGCAACTTGGTAGCCGCCAACGTGAGGAGGCGGTCGGTCGGGTAGGTGCAAGCAATCCGCCTCCTCACGTCGGCGGCTACGTTCCGCCGTGGATCGTGGATCGCCTGTTTCGCAACCTGTTGATTGATTCGAGCGGCAATACGCATCGCTCTGAATTCTCGATTGATAAACTTTACGCACCCGAAAGCAGCAGTGGTCGCCTCGGTCTCGTCGAGATGCGTGCATTCGAGATGCCGCCGCATGCCCGGATGAGCCTTGCTCAGCATCTGGTGTTGCGTGGCTTGGTCTCAAAGTTTTGGAAAGAACCTTACAATAACACCCTCGTGCGTTGGGGCACGGACATCCACGACCGCTGGATGCTCCCGCACTTTTGCGAAACGGACTTCCGCGAAGTGCTCCGGGATTTGGGCGACGCCGGTTACCCGTTCGAGTTCGGCTGGTTCGCGCCCCACTTCGAGTTCCGTTTCCCGCGCATCGGCGATCTGGAGCAACGCGATGTTCAGATCGAGCTGCGTACGGCGCTTGAACCCTGGCACGTCCTTGGCGAAGAGCCGGGCGGTGGCGGCACGGTGCGTTACGTGGACAGTTCGCTCGAACGCCTCCAGGTCAAAGCGCGCGGCCTTGTTGGCGATCGCTTCGCGATCACCTGCAACGGGCATCGGGTGCCCCTGCATCCCACCGGTACGAACGGCGAAGGCGTGGCCGGGGTTCGCTATCGCGCGTGGCAACCGCCGACGTGCTTGCAGCCCACCATTCCTTCGCATGCCCCGCTGCGGTTTGATCTCTATGACCTTTGGAATAATCGCTCGCTGGGGGGTTGCACTTATCACGTAGCGCATCCCGGCGGGTTAAGTCCCGAAACATTTCCGGTGAACAGTTACGAAGCCGAAAGCCGCCGGCTCGGTCGCTTCTTCCGGCACGGACATCAGCAGGGCAAGTTCACGCCTCCGCCACAAATTCCGAACCCCGACTTTCCTTTCACCCTCGATTTGCGCAATGTCTGACGCGGACGATCCAAAGCGAATCCGCGATCAGTCACCCATGTTTCAATCGCAAACGCAAACGCAATCAGCGCCCGCCGAAACCAGTGCTGCCGAAGTGGCCGCGGCTGGGCCCGCCAGTCTGCTGTCCGGTTACCAGCCCAGTGCGGCTCCGTTCGATGAATTTCTGACCGACCGTGGTGAGCCGCGGCCACATTATGCGCGGCTTTTGAGCGCACTGGAGGAGTTCGGCGAGCCGGAATTGCAGCGACGCTCGGAAACTTGTCAGCGGCTCGTCCACGAGCAAGGCATCACGTACAATGTCTATGGCGATCCGCGTGGCATGGAGCGCCCGTGGCAGCTCGATCCGATTCCTTTCATCATCGCGCCGGACGAATGGCGCACTTTGGAAGCCGGACTGGTGCAGCGTGCGACCTTGCTCAATGAAATCCTCGCCGACTGCTATGGCGGGCAGGATTTGATCCGCTCCCGCTGGCTTTCGCCGGCGATGGTTTTCGGGCAACCCGATTTCTTACGGCCGTGTCACGGCATCCGTGTGCCGGAGGATACTTTTCTGCATTTCTACGCTGCTGATCTCGCGCGTTCGCCGGACGGTCGTTGGTGGGTGGTTTCCGACCGCACCCAGATCCCTACCGGCGCGGGTTACGCGCTGGCGAACCGGCTCGTTACGTCGCGCATTTTGCCGGAACCGTTCCGCGACAATCACGTCCAACGGCTGGCCGGCTTTTTCCGCGATTCGCGCGTCATGCTTGCGGGCCTTGCGGCGCGGCAAGCGGACGATGCGCGCGTTGTGATGCTCACGCCCGGCCCGCACAATGAAACCTATTTCGAACAGGCCTATCTTGCGCGCTACCTTGGCTACATGCTCGTCGAGGGTCAGGACCTTTCGGTGCGCGACAATCAAGTTTTTCTCAAGACGCTGAACGGCTTGGAGCGTGTCGATGTGATCCTGCGCCGGGTGGACGATGATTTCTGTGATCCACTCGAACTGCGCAACGATTCGATGCTCGGCGTGCCCGGCCTCGTGGAGGCGGTGCGCGCGGGCAACGTGGTCATGGCCAACGCCCTCGGCAGCGGCTTGGTGCAGAGCCCGGCGTTTATGTCCTTCCTGCCCGGTTTGTGCCGGCATCTGCTCCGCGAGGAGTTGAAGCTCCCGTCCGTTGCGACTTGGTGGTGCGGTCAGAAGGACGCGTGCAGTTACGCTCTCGAACACCTCGACGAACTGGTCATCAAACCTGCGTTCCGCTCGCACTTGCGGCTGCCGGAGGTTGGCAAGTCGTTGAGCGCCGCCGACCGGGAAAAGTTGAGCCGGCGCATCCGGTTCGACCCGGATCTTTTTGTGGCGCAGGAGCGGGTGGAACTTTCCGCCGCGCCGGTCTGGAGCAACGGGAAACTGGCGGCCCGCCCGGTCGGCTTGCGCGTCTTCCTCGTCGCCAGCGAGGATGGCTATCGGGTGATGCCCGGCGGCTTGACCCGGGTCTCGCCCGATAGCGACGGTCGTTTTCTTTCGATGCAACGCGGAGGTGGCAGCAGCAAGGACACCTGGGTTTCCTCGGAGACGCCGGTGGAGGAAGTCACGTTGCTGCACGCCAAGGGACAAAGCGTGGAATTGCGGCGCACGGGCAACAATCTGCCGTCGCGCCTCGCGGATAATTTTTTCTGGCTCGGTCGCTACGCGGAACGGACGGACGCTACGGCGCGGCTGCTGCGGAGCGCACTGTTGCGATTCAATCCGGAACGGACTGGCGGCGGACTGCCGTTGCTCGGGCCGCTGCTCCAAACCCTCGAAACGCAGGGGCAGTTGCCGGGGCTTTCGGAAAAACCGGAGTTGTGGCAAAGCGCCGAGGCGTTCGAGGCCGAACTGCTCGCCGCCATCTTTGATCCGGCCCGCACCGGCAGCCTGCGGCAAAGCGCCGATAATTTGCAACGGCTGGGGATGCTCGTCCGCGACCGCACCTCGAACGACATGTGGCGCGTGCTGAGCCAGCTCAATGATCGGCTGGCCACCCCCGCGGCGAGCAGGGTGATGCTCGCGGGGGATGCGGTGGGGGTGTTAAGCCAGACGTTGCTGGGCCTCGCGGCGTTCCACGGCTTGGCCCGCGAGAACATGACCCGCGCGCAGGCTTGGCGGTTCCTGGACATGGGGCTGCGGCTGGAACGCGCGGTTTACCTTTGTACGCTGCTCGATGCGACCCTGCGTTCGGCGGAAGCGGAGAATCCCAGCGTCCTCGAAGCGGTCCTCGAAGTGGTGGACAGCTCCATCACGTTTCGTTCGCGCTACACCCTCCTGGCCACGGTGCCGGCAGTGTTCGATCTCGTGCTGCTGGACGACAAAAATCCGCGCTCGGTGCTGTTCCAGATCCATCAGCTCGCAAAACATTTTGAGAAACTCCCGCCAGAGCGCGAGCACGCGCCGGATTCGGGCCGGAATGTCTTGCGGCAATGCGTCGCCCGGCTGAATCAGATCGATCCGCGTGAACTGACCAGCCCGCGGGCGACCTGGGCGGGCAGCGGCGTGAGTGCGACCATCAAAGAAACCTTGCGCGACTTGCCGCGGATCTCCGACGCCATCGCCGCGAGTTACTTTGCGCACTCGACGATTTCACGCACCGGACGGGGGAACGAGCAATGAGGACAATGAATCTTAACGCAGAGACGCAGAGAATGCGGAGAGACGCAGAGAACATGTCTGGAGTGCGCCCGTCCCCGGGCGCCGCGGTGTTCGAGCCCGCCTTGGTGAAAAAGAATTCAATGGTTTGGCAAATGCCACTTTGCTGCGCCCGAGACCGGTGCGCTCCGGTTGTTAGGAAATTCCACTCCAGAATTCGAGTTAAGCTCTGCGTTTCGTCTTTCACTGCATGACCTATAACATCGTCCATCGCACGCTCTACGAATACACCGCCCCGGTAAGTGTGTCGCACCATGTCGCGCGGCTCGAACCGCGCGCCACGGCGACCCAGACCTGCGGTGAGTTCGCCCTGGAGATTTTTCCACAACCGACTCTGCGCCAGACGCGCGTGGATTATTTCAAAAACCAGCTCTGCTTTTTCAGTATTCAGGAAGTTCACGAGCGCCTCGAAATCGCGACCAAAAGCCGGGTGTCGGTGAATGCGCCGAAGTCACCGGCGGCGGAATCCGCGCACGCCTGGGAGGAAGTCGGGCGACTGTTTCGCGATCCGGTGTCGCCGGAAGTCGTCGAGCCCTATCAATTCG
>JANOHH010001280.1:0-3663 GCA_031406395.1 Verrucomicrobiota bacterium
CCCGGGCTTGCTTGCGGGAATCGCCAGGAGGTCGGGCGGCAGGTTGTCCGGCGCGAACGTTTCAACTTGTAAGCGAAGCAGGCTGAAGGCTGGAACATCCAGCTTTACGGTGGCATTGGAACGATCCACCACCATCGCCAGTCCGAGCACCACTCCACCATTCGCCCGAACGATCTGAATCGTCTCCATGGCTCGCCCCCCTTGCGTCACGACATCTTCGACCACCAGAACGTCTTCGCCGGGGGCAATTTTGAATCCACGCCGAAGGACCAGCTTGCCTTCCTCCTTTTCCACAAAGATGAACCGGACACCCAGTTGGCGCGCCACTTCCTGGCCGATGACCAATCCCCCCATCGCGGGAGCGATGACGGTGGTTACGCCGAGCGGCTTGACCTGGGCCGCTAGGGCCGCGCCGAGTTTCTCGACGATGGGCATTTGCTGGAGCGCCAGCGCGCACTGGAAAAATTGGCGGCTGTGCAGCCCGCTGCGGAGGACGAAATGGCCCTCGAGCAGCGCGCCGGTGTCGCGAAAAACTTGCAGCACTTGGTCGTGTGTCATCCGCGGGAGTTTAGGTATCCTGTGCGCCCTGCCAAGTTTCAAGTTGCCGGCGGGTAGGATCGTGCCGTTTAGCGCCGTCGTTCCGCTTGCAACCGCCGATAATGCCAACGGCAAAATGTCGGGTGCAGCTGGGCACGACATAGCGGGGACCGTCTCATCCATGTCCGAAGGCAAACTGAGCGGGCTGAGGTGAAACCAGCTCGCGAAACCAAGCCCTTCATTGACCACTCACGGTAGTGGGCGACCCGTTCCCGCCGGGCGAAATGAGCTGACTACCGCGCTAGTCCGCTCGGCGGCTACACGGTACAGTTGGCGGGAGGCAGCCTGTAACCCGTTATTGGCGGCCAACTCCTTCCCAGCAAGAAACGGGGAACAATTGCCAAGTTTGGCGGAGCCACCCCCTGCCGTTGCTTCGAAGCTCGCCCTATGAAGGTGGTGGCATTTCTCGATCAAATCGCCACGACTCGACCGAAAATTGTTCTCCTGCTGGGCGGTCACGTTGTTTTTGCCGGCTACCTCCTCCAAAGAATCTTTCGGCAATCAACGGGCACACTATGAACAACATGAGACTTGCAAAATCCTCCGGACGGTTTGGGTTATTGTTTGTCGCCGCTTCCTTTCTTTGCTCTGCATCTCCAGCATTTGCAAAGCCGAGGCCGCCGCAACCGCCATGGCCGCAATCTACGATCAAAATCTTCGGGTTTGACAGTCCCTACCAAAAAGTGCCGTGGCGGGATGTGGCGATCAATGAGGCGGAATCCACGCTGGTGGAAAGCTGGAGCGGCTTTGCGCTGGAGCGCAGCGGGCTTTTCCTTTCGCCCGTTGTCATTCCGCTCCGGGTTTCGGAAACGGAATTGAACCTGGCCCCGGCGCGCGGCTCGGTCCGCTTTTGGCTGGCCCCGAACTGGTCCACGGCGGATGAGAAAAGCGATGGCAAGGGGCCGGGGCATCTCGCGCATTTGTTGGAGTTGGTGCAGCTCGATGGCAAAGTCTCCGACGTGCGTTGGGCTTTGTTTCTGAACGAGGCGGGCGACACGATGCACTTGGTCGGACAAACCAAACTCGGCCTGACGGAAATTCTCAAAGCGCCGGTGGAGTTCGCGGCGGGTGATTGGCGGATGATCACCCTGTGCTACAGCGAAACCAACACGGTGTTGCTGCTGGACAATGAAGTGATTGCCAAAGGGGAAGCCTTGATCGCGCCTTCGTTGTGGGAGGAAAAGGATTTGGGCCTTGTGGTTGGCAGCGACGTGCTGGCGTCGGTGGATAGCCTGGCGGAAGCCCAATTCGAGGAACTGACCACGATGCGGCAATGGCCCCGCAAGGCGGACTGGCAGGAGTTGTATTTCATGGGCACGAAACGGCGGACGCTGCTAGGCGCGCTGGGCACGAAAGAGGAAGAGCAAGCCAAGATTGCGGGGCTGAAAGGAGCGGGTTTGTTGCCGGAAGATTACGGGCTGGCCAAAAGTAACGGCGAGGGGGATGGGCCGATCGTGGCCAACAGCTATGCGGAGGGTTCTCTCTGGTTGGAGATTACGGGCGTAACCAACGGACTTGCGGCATTGATCGTGCATGGGACGACGGCGGAGGTGGCGTATGAAATCCTGTCCAAAGCTTCGTTGACGAATGCGGCCTGGGCGGGGGAACTGCCGATCGTGATCGGCGCAGCGGGTCAGGGTTGGACGCCGACAACGGTGGCGGTGGGGACGCGCACGAATCAATTGTTCCTTTGGGCGCGTTCGTGGGCCGACACTGACGGCGACGGCCTGCCAGACTGGTGGGAAATGGAACACGGCCTGGATCCGAACAATCCCGACACGGGCAACACGGGTGTGAGCGACGGTTACAAAGACAGCGACAATGACGGCTGGAACAATTTGCAGGAGTATCAGAATGGCACGAGTCCGGGCTTATTCAACACGCCGCCACCGCCAAGAAACGTGACAGCACGTATCGCCGCAAACGGAAGTGATGTTTTGATTCAATGGGTCACGGGAGGCGGGGCGATTCAAGAGCATGTCCTCTACCGCTATAACTGGGATACGGACGATTACGAAGAAATTGCTCGCATTCCTGTTCCTACAAACTCTTTTGCCGACTTTGAAATCGCAGCAACAAATCTTTCGGAAAACATTGTGTACGCCATTGTGGGGGTCGGTTCCAATACCACAACCCCAGCGGTCTATTTTACTGCGCCATCGGAGGCAACCCCGAGGTTCTATTTAATGTATGGTCCCGAGCGGAGACCTTTCGCGGTTACTGACTACCTGCCACCCGGCCTTACCAACCTGAGCTTCTATGGCTGGAGATTTTCCGGGGAGTACGTCCACCTATTCGATTTTTCCTCAACGAACTTTCAGAATGGTATCGCGGCGTTGCCGACCAACACGTTCACCGAATTGCATGCTTTCGATTGGTCCTTTGCGGTCGGATTTTATGAATCGGGCCGGCGCGGTTACGCCAGTTGGTTGTATCCACCGTACGACTCGGAAGCATTTGTCGATGCAACGGAGTTTGTTAAGTCCAATCTCCGTTTCTTGCTGCGTGCGGCGACCATTGATGCGCCATTCGGATATGTGAACGGGGTGGGTGAGTGGGGTCGTTACCCAAGTCCCAGCGCTTACGAATACGCACATGATCGCACAAGCGGAGCGCCGCCCGAGTCCGACAACTACGTTTGGAAAAACTTTCTTTTGGACCCTGCCAATGGAGCAGCGATTTTTGATACCGGGGTCTATCGCGACCGCTATATCCCAGGGACCCTTCCCCCGCCCCCAACCGTTAGTGCTTTAGCAAATCCGCAGTACGTGTGGAGTTATCCTCGAACGCACCCTCCAGGCGTCCCACCCGTGTTGGCGACAAATGATGCCACTTGGGTATTTTTCGATGATTCCAACCTGGACAGTGATCATGCCGCATCGGTGGGATTGACCTTGGGTGGGGCCGGGTTGGTTTCGCTCGCGTCCAACGCGCGAAATGCCTATGGGCTGCCGATCAATTCAGTGGCGTTGGTGAACTCCACCAATTTGGTGACTATCATTCCAGCCGGGGGCGCCGCCTATCCTGGCAACGTCGTCGCCTCGTTTTTCCAAACCGACCCACCGA
>JANOHH010000537.1:0-1094 GCA_031406395.1 Verrucomicrobiota bacterium
AACGCCGGCGGGCAGTTCACGCTGACCATCGGGGTGGAGAAGAGCACGGACCTGAGCACCTTCAATCCTTTCCCGATGACCGCCCCACAGACGCTGATCAATGGACAGGGCAAGCTGGAGTTCCAGTTCACTGTGCCGGACAACGCGGCCTTCTTCCGGCTGGAGGCGCATTGAGCGCGGCACCTGCCCACAGCCATGAGCATGAATCTGATTCCTCTCTTCATCGGAACCATCACCATGAAAACAAACACACCGAAAACCGACCCGCCACCATCAACCCAATTCCGAAAAGTATTTTTCGGAGGTTTCCTAAAGAAGCTAATCAGTCATTGTCGTTCTCAGGAAGACGGGGGAGCTTGTCCTACCGTTCGACGACGCTTGCCGGCAACTCTGGAACCAACAAAAGAAATTCAAATGAAACGCATCTCTCTTCCCCGCTTCCCCGTGCTCTCATCCAATTGGTGCCTGGCTGCCGCGGCTGGTCTAGCCGTGGTTTTGAATCTCCCCGCATCAGCGCTCGCCCAGACCTGGAACCGGCCGACTTATTCCAGCCCCATCGCGATCAACCCGAACGACCGGCTCATCTGGGTCGTGAACCCGAGTGACGACTCCGTCAGTGTCATCCGACCGGACAACAACACGCGCCTGGCCAAAATCGCCGTGGGCGATGAGCCGCAAAGCATCGCGTTGACGCCCGACAACCAATACGCCTACGTCGCCAACGCGGCTGCCGGAACCGTGACCATCATCCGGATCAGCGACCCGGCCTGGGGCACGTTCAGCGCGAGTGTGGTCGGCACCCTCACCACCGGCGCCGAGCCGTGGAACATCGTCACGTCGCCCGACGGCCTGCGGGTGTTCGTCGCGAACAGCGGCCAGGACACGATCACGGTCATTGATGCGACCACACGCACGATCATCGGCCACGTGAATTTGAAAGAGAGCCTTGCCAACGATCCTGATCGCAGCCGGCATTTCCAACCGCGCGGCCTGGCGGTGACGCTCGACAATACCAAACTCTATGTCACCCGGTTACTCACCTTCACCAAACCCGGCGGCCGACAGGGAGATGATCTTGGCAAGGAGGGCCTCGT
>JANOHH010001286.1:0-3295 GCA_031406395.1 Verrucomicrobiota bacterium
CTGAAGGTCGAGTTCAAGGCGCAGATTGATTACGGGCATCTCCGGATTCCCGCCGGACAATCAGCGACGCTCGAAACTCTGGCGATCGGCATTTTCGAGGACGCGCGGATCGGTTCGGAGTTATACGCCGACGCGATCCAGCGGCAATACGCCATCAAGTTACCACTGCCGCCGGCCGTGTATTGCTCCTGGTATGCGGAAAAGCACGGCGAGGCTGGGGATGAAAAATCCACCGTGGAGCTGGCGAAGTTTGCGGCCAAGGAGTTGAAGCCGTTCGGATTTGGGGTGGTGCAGATTGACGATGAGTGGCAGGACGGGCCAAAGCTCAACGGCCCGCGCCGCGGCTTTGATCGGGTGCGACCGAATGGGCCGTACCCGAACGGCATGGCGCCGGTGGCGGCGGAAGTGGCGAAGACCGGTTTGACGTCCGGCCTGTGGTGGCTGCCGTTCGCGCGCAATTTTCAGGACCCCGAATACCAAGACCGCCAGCACTGGTTCGTCAAACGCGAAGATGGCAAACCGTATGACACGCCGTGGGGCGGCACGTGCCTCGACCTGACGCATCCCGAGGTGCAGGCGCATCTGGCGCACGTGACAAAAACCATTCGCTCCTGGGGTGTGGACTATTTCAAAATGGATGGTCTCTGGACCGGCGCAGCGTGCGAGCAGATTTATGTCAACGACGGCTACCAGGACGATCACTTCGGAAACCACCGGCCGTTCCACGATCCGCTGGTGAGCAACATCGAGGCGTATCGCAGTGGTTTGAAGTTGATCCGCCAGAACGCGGGCAAGGAGGTGTTTTTTTCCGGCTGCTGCGTTGCCCAAAACGAACGGGAACTCTGCGCCATCGGTTTGGTGGATGCCATGCGCATCGGGCCGGATTACAACGCCGACGGCCAAGGCACGAAGACTGGGCCGATTCGCGGATCGCGGCTGTATTTTCTAAATGGCCGCGTCTGGTGGAATGATCCCGATCCATCCATCGTCCGCGCGACGGGTACCTTCATGGGCGTCAATCCGGTGACGCTCGCGCAAGCCCGGCTCGGCGCTTCGTGGGTTTCCATCGCCGGCCAGTTTTATCTGAACAGTGACTGGATTCCCGATCTGCCTCCCGACCGGTTGGAGGTCATGAAGCGCACGATGACGCATCACGATGCCGCCGCGCGGCCGGTGGATTACTTCGACAACTTTCTGCCGACCACGTGGCTCATCACCGACACGAGCCAAACCGTCCGCCGCGATGTCATCGGCGTGTTCAACCAGGAGAAAACCGAGCTCAAGGTTGACTATTCCTGCGCGAAGCTCGGTCTGGACCCGAAGCAAACCTACCTCGCCTTCGACTTTTGGGACAACGCACCGCTGCCCAACTTCCAGCGTGGATTCCAGTGCGATGTTCCGCCAACTTCCTGCCGCGTCATTGCTGTCCGCGCAGACGAGGGTCATCCCGTTCTGCTCAGCACCTCGCGTCACGTCACGCAGGGCATCGTGGACGTGACCGGCGAAACCTGGCGCCGCGGGAAATTGTCCGCGACCAGCAAGGTTGTGGGCAACGATCCGTACGAACTCCGCATCGCCGGGCTCACCAGCGGCGGCAAGTTCTGGAAACTCGTTTCCGCCGAGGTCTCCGTGAGTGATAAGGCGGCTGGGGTGACCGTATCGTGCCAGGAATCGTCCGGCCTGCTGCGTGTAACTCTTCAGTCCCCCGAAAGCCGCGAGGTGAAATGGACCGTCCAGTTCCAATCGCAACCGCTCTCGGGGAAATGAAAACCGCCAAGATACCATTTCCCAATGCCAACCGGCACATTGGTAGGGCGTGTCACTCCGTGCGCGCCATCGTAGTGAGTCGAACGCGTTGGTTGGCAACAGCGGCGGGCAGGGGACTGCCCGCCCTACCCAGTGACACCGATTATCTCCGAGTAATATTGTGACTCCGAAGCCGAACCAACCACTGGCGAATCGCCTCGGGAATTTTCCACTCATTGCCCTGCTCACTGCTTCCCTACCTCATTCAATGAGCAATCCTGCCTCCGCTGCGGCGGAGCAGGCGGAGGGCAGAGCGGGCGGTTTCTTGCGAAGCTTGACGAGGCGGGGTTTTAGCGTACAAGTCGCTTATGAAAGTTCAGTTCCCCAAGCAATTGACGGGGTCGGATATCCGAACGGTTCGCATATCCTATGGTTCATTGAATAATGGATAGGCAGTGTCCGCACTATGCAAGTGTCAAAACTCATGAAAATCAGACGAGTGAGCGCTTACGTAGTTAGTAGTTTTCTGGTGAGCCTTGGCATACTGGGTTTGTCATCTGAGTTCAGTGAGGCGAAGCTTTCCCCGACGAATGTCTACGGGCTTGGGCTTGCTGCGCTGATTCTCGCCAGTGGCGTATTCACCTGTGTCGCGACTTGGTTTCATGTCAGACTTGTGAGTGCTGACGTGGCAGGAGGTGCTTTGGCGTGCCTCGGCATTGTGGGTTTGCTCATCGAGTTCAGCGAGGGAAAGCCCTCTCCAACAAATTTCCCCGGTTACACACTTGCTGCGTTACTTATTGTCTGCGGGGTGCTCACGTGTGCGGCAACACGCTCACATTATGGCGGCGGACTTTGGTCATTTTGTGGACTCACTTTCGTCGCAGCTGCCATCGCTCGTAGCGCTCTTGCGTTGCAGATGGAAATGCAAGGTAGACAATTACTTTTCCCGGTTTCCTTCTATTCGTCCGTGGCGGCATTGTGGGGTCTGGGCTGCTATTGCTTGATCTGGGGTCACATTCGTCGCCGCAGAGGAAATGGCCGTATGGCCGCTAACCGTGCATTTCGCATCATTCCTCTCGTGCTGGTTGTATTCGCGAGTCAGATCATGGCGGGAGAAACCAATATCTTCACCAGCTACGAACGTGGGGTCGCCAACATCAAGAGCGACGAGTGGAAGGAAGCGATCAGCAACTTTACCGACGCTATCCACCGCAATCCAAAAGACGCCCTAGCTTATGAATATCGTGGCGGAGCCTATATTATTACGGGCGATTTCGACAGTGCCATCAATGACTTCACACAAGCGATTCAACTCGATTCGACCAATTCCAGAGCCTACTGCAATCGTGGGAGCGTCTATCGGGGCAAACGTGAGTTTGACAAAGCGATAGCGGACCTCAATAAAAGCCTGAGCCTTAACCCAACCAATGATGCGGCGTACAAAACGCGTGCGGCCATCCACGGTTCGAAAGGCGAATGGAAAGAAGCGGTAAATGACTGGGATCAAGGGTTGCGACTCAATCCAAACGATCCTTTGAACACTCTTGCT
>JANOHH010000033.1:0-2517 GCA_031406395.1 Verrucomicrobiota bacterium
CCCGGGCTGAGCGGCATGTCGCCCGATGCCGAAGGCAAGCCGATGAAGAAATATCTGGCCGGTGATTTCTCCGGCAAAGGCGAGGGCGGCGGCGGAGCGACTTTTGAATGAAAATATTCTGTAGCAACCGACGTAGGGAGGCCCACTCTCCTTCGGAGCAAAAGTTAGAGCCTCCTCACGTCGGCTGCTACGGGGAAATTTGATATGCCCAAAGACGAATTTGATTTTGAAGATCCGTTTGAGTTGAACGGCATGGCGCTGCTCACCCACGAGGACACCACCAACGACATGGCGGAGTGTTTCGCGGAAGAGTTCATGCGGATGGGCTACAACCACCAGCAAGTCCTCGCGCTATTCCGCAACCCGCATTATCTCGGCCCGCACATGGCGCTCGAGAAACGCGGTGAACCGTTCATCCGCGACCTCATTGCCGACGTCTTTGCGCGTTGGGGCAAGGTTGTGACCTGGCCGACTGCGGCACAAATTCCCGTCACCCCGGCCCTCGCCCCTTCGGACGGGGCGAGGGCGGCTGCTTCGCCGTCAAGCCGCGAACCTGCGGCGGTGGGTCGCGCGAGCGCCTTGGGATTTTCAATTACGCGTTCCTTGCTGTTCCCTCTCCCAATCGGAGGGGGTGAGGATCAGGGTGAGGGGGCACGCCATTCGTCTTGCGGCCACGGATGCGGTTGCAGTACCGCCGTTCCCGCTGAACAGACTATTTCTCACGACGAAACCCTCACCGACCCGATGGGCTCGCCGATACCAAAACTAAACGTGTGACCGACGCCGCAATTAAACCCATTAACCTTTAATCAATCATGAGCAACGTCCACAACTGGCAACTCGGTCGCGAGATGGAATACCCCTACGAAGCGGCGTATCCCGACCAGCAGTTCGCTTTCGTTTTTAACATCAACCGCTGCATCGGCTGCCAGACCTGCACCATGGCCTGCAAGTCCACGTGGACTTTCTCCAAGGGCCAGGAATACATGTGGTGGAACAATGTCGAGACCAAACCTTACGGCGGCTACCCGCATCATTGGGACGTCAAGACGCTCGACCTGCTTGAGCAAGCCAATCCCGGCGGCCAGAACTGGGGCGGCGTGGCGAAGGATCTCAAAGCACCCTACGGCCAGTTCAACGGCAAGACCGTTTTTGAAGCGGCGAAAACCTACATCGGCCCGGAAGGCGCAAACCGGGCGCTAGGCTATCTGCCCACCGACGACGAATGGTCTGCGCCGAACCGCTACGAAGACCACCCCACGGGCAGCGAGAAGGGCGTGAAAGGCCAATACTTCAAAGGCGGCGAGTTGTTGCCCGAGCACAAGACGTGGTTTTTCTATCTTGCGCGCATCTGCAATCATTGCTCCTACCCCGCCTGTCTCGCCGCGTGTCCGCGCAACGCCATTTACAAGCGACCCGAGGACGGCATCGTGCTCGTGGATCAGGAACGCTGTCGCGGCTACCGCAAGTGCATGGAAGCCTGCCCCTACAAGAAAACGTATTATCGCGGCACGACGCGCACGACCGAGAAGTGCATCGGTTGCTTCCCGCGCGTGGAAGGCAAAGACCAGGCCGGCGGCGGCCTGCCGATGCAAACCCGCTGCATGGCCTCGTGCATCGGTCAGATTCGCCTGCAGGGTCTGATCGAGCTGAATCAGGACGGCACTTGGAAAGAAAACCGTTACAACCCGCTCTATTATCTGATCCATGTCGCCAAGGTCGCGCTGCCGCTCTATCCGCAATTCGGGACTGAGCCCAACGGCTATTACATTCCGCCGCGCTGGGTTTCGCGGCCGTATCTGCGCCAGATGTTCGGGCCGGGCGTGGACGCTGCCATCGAGAAATACTCCGCGCCCGACCGCGAACTCCTCGCCGTGCTGCAACTTTTCGGCAAGGACCAGCGCATCTGCCATCGCTACGAAATCAAGGAAGGCCCGAAGGTGTTCGAAACCGAAGTGCGCGGGAAAAAGTTCGTGATGTACAACGACACCGTCATCGGTTACGCGAAGGACGGCACGAAGATCATCGAAACCACCGTCGAAGAACCGCTCCACATCCGCTCCGACAAACATGCCAACTCCATCTAAAGAAACGCTGGCCGGGGCACACGGCGGGCAGAGTGGCCAATGGGCCGCCTGCACCGACACTCCGAAACGCTCGGTGTTTGGGAATTATCGCGCCGATGGGTCGCCGCTCTCCGAGCCGGCGCGTTCCGAAGCAAAGACGGCACGGGCCACGTCGGAGACCGGCGCTCCGCTCCAAACCGCCATTGACCTCGCCATCGCCCGCTCCTTCATCCACCGCTATCTCGCGAAAGCTTACGAAGACCCGACGCCGGAAGGTTGGCAATGGCTCTGTGCTCCCGGCACCCAGGAAAATCTGCAGGCGGCCACGCAAGTCGTAGCGGCGTCTCGGCAGAGCGCCGCCATTCAAGTCGATGCCCCGGCAACCACGCTTAAAAATCAGTCAGCGGCGCTCTGCCGAGGCGCCCCAACCGGGGAAACCATACGCAAACCC
>JANOHH010000072.1:0-3736 GCA_031406395.1 Verrucomicrobiota bacterium
ACAACTTGAAAGGAAAACATTTGAATGAAATCATTGTTTCACATCATAATACCATCATGAAAAATTTAACCATGTCATTGCCATCACATGTGGGTATTGGATATCACAACACACCTCAAGTTGCCTCTTCAATCATTTACAATTGCAACACAATTAATTTGTACAATCAATCTGATCAATATGTTTCACCAACACCATCTCCTGAAGAAGTTGGTCCGTCTTGATACGGTCGAGCCCAACCGGGTTCACCAGAGTCTTGACCGGAGCGAGATCCACACAGGCCCAATCTCCCTCCGTCGCCGTTGGATCCGGGTAGGCGGCCTTCACAATCTTCGCGATGCCGACCACGTTCTTCCCTGCGTTGCTGTGGTAGAAGAGCGCCCGGTCGCCGTTCTGCATGGCGCGCAGGTAAATTCGGGCCTGGTAATTGCGGACGCCCGTCCAAGCCGTGCGGCCTTCTCTTACGAACTGCGCCCACGCGTAGGTTTCGGGTTCGGATTTAACCAGCCAATAGTTCATGGAAAGAATTTACGATCGATGCTTTACGATTTACGATGCCGAAGTGAGTCTGGCTGAAAACCTCGATTCGATTCAACAACGGATTCGCGCGGCGTGCCAACGCGCCGGACGCGAGCCGAATTCCGTAGCCTTGCTGGCCGTCGCCAAGACGCACCCGCCGGAAGCGGTCAACGCCGCTGCCGACCTGGGGTTGTTGTTGTTCGGCGAAAACAAAGTGCAGGAGGCCCGGGCTAAGATCCCGCTTTGTCCGGGAAGGCTGCGCTGGCATTTCATCGGGCATCTGCAAAGCAACAAGTGCCGCGAGGCAGTGGAGTTATTTACCATGATCGAGAGCGTGGACAGCCTGTCGCTCGCCCAGGAAATCAACAAGCGCGCCGAAGCCGCCGCCAAGACAATGCCCATCCTGCTCGAAGTAAACGTCGCCGGGGAAGCGAGCAAGTTTGGCTACCAATCGGAGCGCCTGCTAGCCGAACTGCAAGCGGTCAACGCGTTGCCGCGAATTGAAATTCACGGGCTGATGGCGGTGCCGCCGTGGTCGCCCCTGCCGGAAAGTTCACGCCCCCATTTCCGCCGGCTGCGGGAACTGAAGTTAAAGTGCGAGCAGATCCTCGGCGCGCCGATGCCCCAGCTGAGCATGGGCATGAGCGGTGATTTCGAAGTGGCGATTGAAGAGGGCGCAACGATCGTGCGCGTCGGCACGGCCTTGTTCGGCGAACGCACCGCGGCACGCGCAACCCCGCCGTAGCGCAGAGGAGGAGGAATAGTTTTCCTCATCGGCATACCCCAGCCCTTCATTCCTCGGCCAGCATCTTGCGCGTTGAACATCCGCTTTGACGGGCCGGCAGAAATCGTGACAATGAGGGCATGAATTCGATTCGCCGCGCCGCTTCCCTGTTGTTGGCATTCTCCCTCCTTGCCTTCACCTCCGTTCGCGCCGCCGACGATTATGAGCCCGGCCCGGATTCCAAACCGCAGCCAGGGGTGCCCAAGGGTGAGGTGCTGAAGTTCAGCTTCGAGCAGTCAAAGATTTTCCCTGGCACGTATCGGGATTATTGGGTCTATGTGCCCGCGCAATACCAAGCGGATCAGCCCGCGTGCCTGTATGTCAACCAGGACGGCGTCCAATGGCAAGCGCCGACGGTGTTTGACAATCTGATCCACAAAAAGGAAATGCCCGTGACCATTGGCGTGTTCCTGATGCACGGCCGCGTGCGCGCCGGGGACACCAACGCGGTGGACCGTTTCAATCGTAGTTATGAGTACGACGGCTTGGGCGATAGCTACGTTCGCTTCCTGCTGGAGGAAATCCTGCCCGCCGTGGAAAAAGTCACGCTGGCAGATGGCCGACGCTTGCGCCTTTCCACGAATGCCAACGACCGCGCGATTGGCGGGTCAAGCAGCGGCGCCATCTGTGCATTCACGGCGGCATGGGAGCGACCGGACTCGTTCCGCCGTGTGTTCAGCGCGATTGGCACGTACGTGGGACTGCGCGGCGGGGACGTTTATCCCACACTCATCCGCAAGTACGAGCCAAAGCCATTACGGATCTTTTTACAAGATGGGGTCAATGACCAAAACATCTACGCGGGCGACTGGTGGATGGCAAACCAGACCATGCAACGCGCGCTCACGTTTGCCGGCTACGACGTCAAGCACATCTGGGGCGAAGGTGGCCACAGCGGCAAGCAAGGCACGGCCATTTTTCCCGACGTAATGCGCTGGCTCTGGAAGGATTGGCCGCAGCCGGTCAAGGCCGGTCAAAGCAAGAACACCACGCTCGAGGCGATTCTGATTCCGGGGGAAGACTGGCAGCTCGTGAGTGAAGGCTACAAGTTCACGGAAGGCCCGGCGGCCAATGCGAAAGGCGAGGTTTATTTCAACGACATTCCCAACAGCAAAACGTACAATATCGCGCTGGACGGTCAGGTGAGTGAATTTATCGCCGACTCGAAGAAAGCCAACGGGCAGGCCTTCGGCCCGGATGGTCGGCTCTACGCCGTCGCGAGTGGCGACGCCAAGATCATGGCTTACGATACCACCGGCACAGCATCCGTCATCGCCGAGGGGATCGCGGGCAACGACATTGTCGTGGCGCACAACGGCAACCTCTACGTCACCGATCCCTCCGCCAGCCGATCGAATGCGCCAAGCAAAGTCTGGCTCATCAAGCCGGACAGCGAAAAACAAGTCGTGGACACGGGTCTGCGTTACGCCAATGGCATCACCCTTTCCCCCGATCAGACGTTGCTCGGCGTCGCGGACTATCGCTCGCACTGGATCTACAGCTACCAGATCCAAGCCGACGGCACCCTGGCATTCAAACAGCGCTATTATTGGTTGCACGCGCCTGACAACGAAGACGACACGGGCGCGGACGGCATGCGGATGGATCGCGATGGCCGGCTCTATGTCGCCACGCGGCTCGGCGTCCAGGTATGCGATCAACCGGGTCGCGTCCAATGCATCCTGCCGACGCCGAACGGGAAGGTGTCGAACCTTTGCTTTGGCGGCGAAAGCTTTGACACCCTGTTCGCCACTTGCGGCGACAAGGTTTTCAAACGGAAGCTGAAAGTTCAGGGCGCGCAAGCCTGGGCAACACCAAACAAGCCGGGCGTCCCAAGACTTTGACTTGAGCGACGGATGACAGGCGCCAGGCTTTTCGATATCGAGCTGGATTTTGCTTCAATTGCGAGGGGCGTTTCGGCTAAGCTCCGCCGGTGACCATTCAGACGTTCAAGAAAGAAATCGCCGCCGCCGTTCGAGCCTACGAGAAATACGTAATCTGCCTGGACAAGACGCCGGAAGATTTCGAGGCCGCGATGAATTCACTGATGCAGAAGGCGCTCGCCGCCTACGAGCAGCGCAGCCCGGGGATGCGTCATGGTCTCGCCCTCGACAAGCAGGTGACGATCATCCTCAGCCAGAGTGACGACGCACGGCCACTGTGCGGCATCTATTTCAACCTCCACTCGCCGTACCAAAAGGCCACGCTGCCCTCGACCGTCAAAGCCGTCAGCCCTAAACCACCCGCCGGAGAGTGATTGCCGGCAAGCCAGCAAAAAGCGGTCTCGATCACGCCGTGTGTACGAAGTGAAACACCTGCGCACCGTAAGCGGGCAAATCCAGATACAACCACTGCTGTGCGATGCAGTTCGTCGTCGTCGCCACCTGGGAACCCCGCGAGGACCTCGAGTAGGTAGACATCGACCGCCTGGTC
>JANOHH010000123.1:0-6503 GCA_031406395.1 Verrucomicrobiota bacterium
CTGAAGACGGGCACGCCATCCAGCGGGATAAGCGGTTGAAGATCCAGCAGCCAGAGCGCAGTGGCAGCCGTGTCACAGGTGTTTACGGGAACAGTAATCTCCCTCTGGCGGTTGACCCCTTTGCCCCAGGCAACCCACGGGATGGTCATGTCTTCCGGCGTGCCCAGGCTGTGACCGCGCCCGTGGCCGCCATGGTCGGCGCTGATGATGATGACGCTGTCCTTTTCGATGCGGGCCCGGCGAATGGCTTTTAAGATGATGCCCAGCGCCGCGTCCGTGTCGGCAAACGCTTTGATTTGCTCCGGCGAACCCCAGCCAAAGGTATGGCCGATGTTATCCGGGTCGGTTAAATGGATGAAGCAGAGGTTCGGTTTTTTTTTGACGATGTAATCCGCCGCATCCGCCGCGACCAACTTGGCCAGCACATTCCCTTCCTTCTTCATGCTGGTCCCACCACCGTCGCTCTTGGTGATGATGACTTCCGCGGCGCGATCGAAATTAAAAACATCCACCGTGCCCGGCTGGAGCAGGTGCCGGAACTTTTCTTTGCCGACAAACATCGCCGTGGAGAAACCCGCCGGCCGGGCCGTCGCGAAGATGGTCGGCACGCGCACCAGGCCATTGGTCGGCGACAAATTATTCCAAGTGACCTTGTGTTTGTCCTGGCGCACGCCCGTCAGCATGGAAGTATGCGCCGGCAAAGTCAGCGAGGGAACGATGGTCTGGGCCTGCCAGGTGTGCGCCCCGGCTTTCGCCAGTTTTTTCAGCACCGGCATTTCGCTGCGCAGCATGATTGCAGGGTTGCCACCATCAATGCTGATGATGAAAACGTGCGCGGCGCGCGGTGCCGCGAAGGCGGTCAAGGTGAAAGCCAGCAAGGTCGCAACCAGGAAATATCGAAGCATACATCTAATCATAACTTCCGTGCACTTTAGGAGATAGTAATGGCAGAGAACAAGGACAGACCCATCCATGAGCAGGGACGCGGCGCATCAAACTTCCTACGAAGGCAGTAGGCGGTTGGTTTTGCATTCTGCGTTTGCGCGGTCGAGGGTCAAATCGTAGAACCGCCTGCAGGCGGAACTCCAAACGGGGCAATCCCTGATGGCGGCTGTGGGGCTTGGGTCGATTTCCCTACCGCGGCCATCCACGCGCAAATGGCACGGGCGGGGTCGTGCCTCATTTTCGGGCGAAGTTCCTCCGCTTGCAACCCCGCGTCCGAAGTGAGAACCTTCCGTCGCAGCATTCTTGATGAACGCCAAGTTAATCATTCTCCTTTGCTTGATGCTGGGGACCGCCGGCGTGCGGCGGGTCTTGGCGCATGAGGACTTGACCGCGCGCATCCTCCTGCTCACCGCGCAAATCAGTACCAACCAAAACAACGTGGCCGGGTTGATTCAACGCGGTGATATGTACCGCCTGCACGGGAATTGGCCGGAGGCGCGGAAGGATTACGCGGCGGCGGAAAAACTCGCGCCGGACTCCGGTGAGGTTTTGCTCGGGCAAGCCCAGTTGCACGTGGATTTGGGGGAGGATCCAGCGGCCCGGGCGGCTTTCGATAAATTTATCGCCCGTTTTCCGGCGAATAGTGTGGCGTTGCTTGCTCGGGCACGCGTGCTTGCCCGACTGGGGGAACGCAAGGCGGCCATCGCCGATTATTCACGGGCGATTGGGGTGTCGAGCAGTCCGCAGCCCGAAGAGTTTCTCGAACGCGCCAGTCTGCAAGCGACTGAGTTCGGTGCGGACGAGGCCATCAAAGGATTGGATGAAGGCTTGGTGCAATTGGGGTGGGTGGTGACTTTCCAGAAGGCCGCGATTGAGTACGAACTGAAGCGCCAAAGATCGGATCAGGCGCTGGTGCGGCTGGAAACGATCATTGCGCGGGCGAACCGAAAGGAGACCTGGCTGGCGTGGGAAGGTGAAATTCTGATGGCGGCGGGGAAGCCCCGGGAAGCGCGGGAGGTATTTAACGCGGCTTTGAAAGCGATTGATACACTGCCGCCGCGCATGCGCACCTCGCCCGGCATGGTTCAGCTGCGCACCAAGGTGGAGGCTGCGCTAGCGCCGCTGGCCGCCGGCCACCGCCCTGACGAGAAGTCGGTGGCCGAGCGAAAGCCGGCCGACAAAAAAGTTGATTGAAATTTTATGAAACAAACCCCCGTTGCCTTCCTGCTCATGGCCTTTTGGAGTTCTGCTTACCCGCTGCAAGGCGCCGTCGCGCAGCACGAGTTCAATGGAAACCTCAACTCGTCTGTGGGTGGGGTCGCCCTGACCACCGGTTTCGCCGCGCCTGCTCAGAGTGCGGGAGTCACTTTCACCACCACCACCATCGGCGGACAGCAAGCTCAAGTCGCGGATTTTACGCGCGGCACCTATCTCATCATGACCCATGGGCTTGGCGCGAATGGCAGCGGCAGCCTGCTGAATCAGTATACGCTCATCTTCGACGTGATGTTCCCGAGCCGGCCCAACAACTGGGCGGTCCTTTACCAAAACTCGCCCGCCAACAACGACGACGGCGAATGGTTCGTTAATGGCAGTCAGGGCCTCGGTATTTCTGGCAACTACGGCGGCCTCGTTGTCGACGGCACTTGGAACCGTCTGGCGGTTGTCGTGGACAACGTGGCAGGGACCTTCACCAGTTTTGTCAACGGCGCGCAGGTCCAACAGAACACTGGATTGTCGCTCGACGGGCGTTGGGCAATCGGGTCAACGCTGCTGTTGTTTGCCGATGAAGATCAGGAAAATGCCGGCGGTTCTGTGAACAGTGTCCAACTTCGCCCGGAAGCAATGCTGCCCGCCGACATTGCCGCGCTTGGAGGGGCGACCGCGGCCGGTATCCCGATGCCGGTCGCACCCAGTTTACTCCACGTCGTCACTCCGAACGGGGGCGAGAATTATCAAGCCGGCACCTCGCCGACCATCTCGTGGACAGTGGCGAACCCAAGCGGTCTCGTGCAAATTGATCTTTATCGCGGCGGCGTTTTTTTCCAGAGCCTCGCGCAAGTCGGGCTGAACCAGGGCAATTATATCTGGGCCATCAACCCGGCGCTGGGTGATACCAACAACTATCGCATCAAGCTCACCTCTGTCAGCAATCCGGCCTTGACGGATTCTTCGGATGCCAATTTTTCCGTGTTCGGCTCGACCGGCACCCTGAACCCGCTTTTCGGTCAGGCGCTGCAAACCAATGGGGGCTTCGAACTGCTCTTCGCCAACTGGCAAACCATCGCCGGCACTCCGCTCCTGCTCGCCAGCGCTGGGGGCAAGGGTTCGCCGCACGGCGGCGCCAACTTCTTCTACGGCGGCATCAACACACCCGCCAGCAATGCCATCGTGCGGCAGGACATTGATTTGCTTGCCGCCGGATTCACGACCAACGACCTCGACACCGGCGCCGTGCTGGATGCGCAAGCGTGGTTGCGAAATTTTTACGGCGCAGGCACGTTCGATGATCAGGTTTTTTACCGCGTCGGCTATCTTGACGTCGCCGACCAGGAACTATCCGCCGTCCGTTGCATCATCGCCGCGAATAGCGTGTGGCTGCAACGCAACCTGTCCGGGTTGCTGCCGGCGGGCACGCGCAAGCTGCGGCTCGAAATCGTCGGCAAGCATCGGCGGGACGCAGACAATGACAGCATGGCGGACGACCTCATTGTGCGGTTGCAAAAGACTTTTCCGCTGCCCACGCCCGCGATCACCAAACTCCCCATGCTTCAGGATGTGCGGACCAATGCGATGACGTTGATCTGGGAAACCGACGGCAATCTCGCGCGCCATTATGTGGATTGGGGCCGCAGCAACATTACGGAGAACACGCTTAGTCAGATTGAGACGCTGCAGATTGACGCTACCCATTTCGTGCATCGCGCCACGCTTCCGGGTTTGGCGACCGAAACGGAATATGTCTATCGCGTCCGCAGCGGTCCCAACGCCACGGCCACTTACTCTTTTATCACCGCGCCCCAACGCTCCAGTCCTTTCGTTACCGCGTGGTGGGGGGACAATCACGGTGGAACGGTTACGCTGGCGACGCATGTGACCAATCTGCTGGCGCACGCGCCGAATATGATTTGTGTGGCCGGCGACATGGTGAACAGCGGCAACTCCATTTCCGAGTGGCACAACTATTGGTTTAAGCCGCTGGAAACGCTGAATGCCGCCCAGACCACTCCGGTCATTTATGCGCGCGGCAATCACGACGGCGAACACGCCCTTGCCTATGCTTACAGCACGCTGCCTGGCAATGAAGCCTGGTTTGCTTTCGATTATGGCAACAGCCGCTTCATTTTCCTTGATAGTGAAGTGCCGACCAGTTCTTCAAACGATCAATACGCCTGGCTGCAGGCGGAACTCAGCCGGCCCGAAACCCAACAAGCCGCCTTCCGCATCGTTTGCTTTCACAAACCCCCATTCTCGAACCGCTGGAACGGCGGCGGGTACATCGGCGAACCCTTTGTACGGGCCGACTGGGTGCCGTTGCTCGCGCAGTACAACACCGACATCGTGATCAGCGGCCATCAGCATTCCTATCAACGCGGCGCGACCAACGGTGTGGTGTACGTCGTCAGTGGCGGCGGGGGCGGTTTTTTGGACACCGAGATTGTGGCGGCCTGGCCGTTCGTGCAGGTGGAATGGAGTAGGTATCACTTCGACATCATGGAAGTGAATGGTCCGTCTCTTTCTTGGGCAACGTACGATGACAACAACCAGGTCCTCGATATGTTCACCCTCCAAAGCCGCGTGCCGGTGGTGAGTTGGCAGACTCCCGCGCCCGTCGGTGGCCTGTTGAAGCTAGGGGTGGCCGGAAAACCCGGAACCAGCTACGTGCTGGAAAGCTCGACCAACCTGGTGAACTGGACGGCCGTGATCACCAACACCATTCCGCTCACGGGCCCGCCGATGTTCACCAACTCGGTCACGCTTACTTCCCCGGGCCGTTCCTTCCGGGCCCGGGCAACTCCGTAGCGGCGGCTCGGCAGAGCGCCGCATTCATTGCTCTTGAAATACAAGTTGGCGGCGTTCTGCCGAGACGCCGCTACGTAAAAGGTTTTTGAAAGACCCTTAAAATCGTTCGGGTTGATTGATTCGTTGGCGAGTTCGAGTGGTCGCCGCGTCTGAATGGCTACCATTGATACCGACCTTTGATCTCCGCCGGCGGCACGCCGGGGAATTCGTAAATGATCGTCCAGTCTGCCGTGAGCGGCGCGAGGTCAGTGACTTTGACGGGTGCGCCCATTTCGAATTGCACACTGATAGACTCGGTAGATTTGGGCTGCAATACGAGTTCCACCCCCGCCGGTTTGGCATGGACGTGATCGGTGGAATTGAACCGCGCGCTAAACTTCATGGGCATGTCCGCGTCGTTGCTGATTTCCAATTTGGCGGTGGCGCCGGGAAACGTTGGACCGCCGCGGAATTCGCCTTTGACAAATAACGGCTCGGAACGAACCGCCTTGCCGGCCAGTGCCGTGCGCATGGTTTGCACCATCGACTGGGTCAGGATGTTCTCGTCCCAGATGCCGTCGAGGAGCAGGTTGGCGATCCGCGGTCCCTGATCGGTCATTGTCACCCAGGCGACCTGATCAAATTCGCCGTAGGCCCGTCCGCGCAATTTGCTGCCGCCGCCGGTGGTGCCGAGCACGATGTAGCTCGTGTTGTTGCGTTCAAACTTGGTGTAGGTATGCCGATGACCCGCGAGGACCGTGTGCCGGCGCTTGGCCAGCAGCGCTTCGATGCTGGCCCAGCCGGTGTCTTCCGGGTAGTCCCAAAGCGGTTTGTGCATGAACACCAGCGTCCAGCGCACGTTTGGATTTTCCGCCAGTGCCTGGGCGGCATAAGCTTGTTGGGCCGGGCTGATGCGACTGGGAGGCGGATCCTCCGTATCCAGACACAGGAACAACACATCGCGATAAACGAAATGATACCAGGGCTGTCCAAACCGCTTGATCCATTCCTCGGCCATGAGTGGGTTGGAGATGTCATGGTTGCCCGGCACGTAAAAGAACGGCATCTCCAGTTGGTCCACGAACCCGTTGAACTCCTGCCATTCGGCCTCGATCTGTGCGCGGTTGGTGGTGTTGCCCATGATCAAGTCGCCCACGCTCATCACGAATTCTGGTTGCAGCAAGTTGATCTTGCGGGTCGCCTCCTCGAACACGCCGGGTCGCACGCCCCCCGTGCGGTCGCTCACGACCACGAACTGAAAGTGCGTCGGATCATCGTTGAAATTCAGCCGCGTCCACGGCTTGGCGGTGGAGGCAACGGGCGACTGAAAGTGGGATCGCGCACAGCTCGCGCCGCTGATCACGATGAACGAGGCCAGCCCGACATTCAAAATCCAACGGAGCGGTTTGATGAACATAGAGAGATTTTTAACTGTGCCGAAGTTTTTGCTCGCAAACGAATTCGGCGCCGGGACACAGAGAATCCGAACGGGACGTGCTGTCAAGTTGGCAAATGAGTTGGCAAGGTTTGGTAACCTCACGCCATTGCGCCGGGTT
>JANOHH010000130.1:0-1425 GCA_031406395.1 Verrucomicrobiota bacterium
TTCATGATTCCCGCTTCCTTTATTGCTTGGATGATCTACAAGGCCGAAGGCGCGGCGTCACCCTATTACGCAGGGCTAAATCTTGTCCTCCTCATGTTGGCGTTTGTTCTCCACTGGACTTTCTGGGAAAGCCTTACTGCCGCGACCCTGATCCTAGCACTCTATCTCGCTGCTAGCTTTTTCCACGGTGGCTTAGACGAATCTGCCCGTGCGAGCTTGGCTAACAATCTCTACTTCCTCGGACTCACCGGCATCATCGTTGTCACGGGAAGCTATTTTCACAGTAAATCCAGATTTCGCGAGTTCGCCCTACGTTACGAATTGGATGCGGAAAAGAAAAAGACCGAGCAGCGAAACCGGGAACTGGCCGACGCGTATCAGAAGTTGACCGAACAGGAGTCGCAGATCGTCCAATCGCAAAAGATGGCTTCAGTCGGCCAGATGAGCGCTGGCATCATTCATGAGATCAACAATCCGCTCAACTTTGCCACCACGGGTCTGTTCACCTTGAGGAAGAAGAGCAAGCATCTCCCAGCCGAGCAGCGCGCCGAATACGACGACATCGTGAAAGATATCGAGGACGGGATCGGCC
Organism: Verrucomicrobiota bacterium; assembly: GCA_031406395.1. Classification (GTDB taxonomy): domain Bacteria; phylum Verrucomicrobiota; class Verrucomicrobiia; order Limisphaerales; family JADLHS01; genus JADLHS01. The sequence continues at coordinate 593 of JANOHH010000130.1, forward strand.
GCGTGAAGAACATCGTGTCCGATCTGCGGACGTTTACCCATCCGAACACAGACATACTCGATCAGATTGTGGTCGCCGACGTGGTCGCCTCCGCGTTGCGTTTCCTGAGCAACGAGGTGAAGGACAAAGCGGTCATCGAACAAAAATTGCCCGCCGGTCAGACCGTGCTCGCGAACAAGAACAAGCTCATCCACCTTTTTGTGAATTTGATCCAGAATTCCCTCGATGCCCTGCGCACCAAGCCCTTTCCGAATGGTGAGCAGCCCACCATCTGGATCGAAGGACGCGTCGAAAATGGATTGAACCACCTCATTGTCCGGGACAACGGCCCCGGCATTCCGATTGATCAGGTGGACAAGATTTATGACCCGTTCTTTACGACCAAAGCCGTCGGGGAAGGCATGGGGCTGGGGCTGAGCATGTGCGCCCGCATCATGAAGGACAGCCAGGGCAAGATCTCCGTGCGGACGGAGAAGGGCAAATTTTGTGAATTTACGCTGGAGTTTCCGGCCCCGAACTGACAACCAATGCACCCGTGAACCACCATGGAAACGCAATTTGACCATAAGCAGTTTGCCATTCTCTACGTGGACGACGAGGAATTGTCGCTGAAGAATTTTGCGCGCGCCTTCGGTGACGAGTTCCGCATCTACACCGCCAACAACGCCAAGGATGGCCTGAAGCTGATCGAGGAGAAGCCGGGGGAGATCGGCATCCTGATGACGGATCAGAAGATGCCCGGCGAAAAGGGCACCTGGTTGCTGGAACGCGCCCGGCAGACCGCCCCCCGCATCATCCGGATTTTGGTCACGGCCCACGCTGAGTTCCCCCGC